>VBOS01000321.1 GCA_005893185.1 Candidatus Eiseniibacteriota bacterium | reverse complement strand
CGTCGGTATCTCGCAGCGCGACCGCACTCAGGAGAGCGCGAACGGCGGGCGATATTCCTGCTGACCGCAGCACTCTATCTGGCCCTGGTCGAGAGCTTCTGGCCGCTGATCACGGCGCAGGACTTCCTGCCATCGACCCCGATGCTGGTCCTGCTCGTGGTCGCTACGATCAACCGGGTGCTCGCACGCCTCGAGCGGTCGCAGGGGCGCCGTGTCTCCCCGGGCTGGGGGACCGCGATCGCCGGGACCGCGGTCGTGATCGGCCTCGGCTTGGTCAACCTCGCAGAGGCGTCCTGGCGCGACGCCAACCAGGAGGAGACGGGCCTGCTGGCCGCTGTGCTGCGGTTCACGCGCCCCGGCGAGCCGATCATGGACCTCAAGGGCGAGACGGTATTTCGTGTCCGCCCCAGTTATCTCGTGCTCGAAGGCGTGACCCGGGCGCGCCTGGCCATGGGGTTGCTGCCCGATTGTCTGGCCCGAGACGTGGCCCGGACGCGAACCCATTTCGCAATCCCGGACGACCGCGAGTTTCCACCCGCGGTTCGCCGCTTCCTCAACGACCACTTCGTTCAGATCGGGGCTCTGAGAGTGCTCGGCGCGGATCTGAGCCGCCGCCCGCCCGGCGGGCCCGACACTCGAGCCTTCGACGTGATCTACCCGGAGCGCTTCTCGGTGATCGCGGACGGGGAGCCCGCCCACGGTACGCTCGACGGCGCTCGCTGCCGGGGACCGCGGTGGCTGCGGCAGGGCCTCCACCACTATCGCCCGGGTCCGGGCGAGCGGCGGGTGGAGGTGATTTGGGAAGGTGCCCTGGCGCGCGGTCTCGTGCCGGCGCGACCGGGGATGGCGGCGGCCGCGCAAGCGTTTGACGGCTCCGAGCGCGCATGGTGTGTTCATCCGACCGACCACCGAACCGAAGGCCCTCCTGCCCCGCGGCGTGACGGACGGCTTCATGGGTGAGAGTCCGAAGAGACCTTCTCGGACAAACGGCCGCGTTCACCGTCCTTCGCCCTGGCGCTCGTCAGGGAGAAAGCGGGAGAAGCCATGAATCGAGCGGCGCTGCTTCGTTCCGCCCTATGGTCGTTGCTCAGAAACAAGACGCGGAGCCTCCTGACTGTCCTGGGGATCACGATCGGGATCGCTGCGGTCATCTGCGTCGTGGCGGTCGGAGAGGCCGGACAGGCGCAGGTGGAGCAGCAGTTGAACAACCTCGGAGACAACTTCGTCTGGATCGAGGAGGGTGGGCGTGCGGTCAACGGCGTGCGCACCGGGTCGCACGGGGAGAATACGCTCACGCTCGATGACGTGGCCGCGATCAAGAGGCAAATCCCCGACATCAAGGCCGTCTCGCCCAACGTCGACGGATCGGTGCAGGTCATCTACGGAAATCAGAACTGGTTCACGCGGTATCGCGGTGTCTCTCCGGAGTACTTCGACATCAAGCGTTGGGGCGTCGATCAGGGCGCAGCTTTCACAGAGGATGACGTGGAGAATGCTGCGAACGTCTGCGCCATTGGCCGTACGGTGCGGAGCCAACTCTTCGGTGCCGAGAACCCCATCGGGAAGGTCATCCGGCTGGGCACGCTGCCCTGCAAGGTCGTCGCGACGCTGCAGCCCAAGGGATTGTCCTTGTCCGGCCAGGATCAGGACGACACGATCCTGATGCCCTACACGGTGGTGCAGAAGAAGATCAAGGGCAACGTGTGGCTGGACGACATTTTGTGCTCCGCGCTCTCGCAGGACGTCGTCAAGCTCGCCGGGCAGGAGGCGGCTGCGCTCCTGCGCGACCGGCACCACCTGCGCCCCGACCAGCCAGACGATTTCAACATCCGCAACCCCGAGGACATCATCCAGGCGCAGTTGGCGGCCAGTCGCACGCTCACGATCCTGCTCGTTACCATCGCTTCGATCTCCCTGCTCGTGGGAGGGATCGGGATCATGAACGTGATGCTCGTCTCGGTGACCGAGCGAACCCGGGAGATCGGCGTGCGCGTCGCGGTGGGCGCGACCGAGGGAGCGATCCGGCTGCAGTTCCTCGGCGAGTCCGTCATGTTGAGCCTGGTCGGCGGCGCGGTCGGAGTGGTCCTGGGAATCGTCGGAACCTACGTTGCGGGGAGGACCCTCGATTGGCCGATGAAGCTTTCTCCCCAGGCCGTCATCATCGCCGGCGTGTTCTCGGCCGCTGTCGGCGTGTTCTTCGGGTACTACCCCGCGCGCAAGGCCTCGCTGCTCGATCCGATTGAGGCTCTGAGGTCGGAGTGAGCCCATCGGAGTCTGGAATTCGTCGATGAAGATCGAGCGCAGGTGGCCCTTGCTGGCGGGGGCCGGCCTTCTGATCACGCTGTTCGTGGTCTTGGGCCTGCACCGCAACCATCCGATCCAATTCCTGACAGCCACGGTCGAGCACGGCGACATCCGGGATGCTGTCGAGGCTACGGGGTCGGTCAATGCTGTGACCACGGTGCAGGTCGGGTCGCAAGTCTCGGGCACGATCGCCAGGCTCAACGCGGATTTCAACTCGCACGTACATCGCGGCGAGGTCATCGCTTTGATCGAGCCCGCTTTGTTCAAGGGGGCGGTCCAACAGGCCGTGGCCGATTCCGAGAACTCGGAGGCCAACCTTTCGGCTGCGCGAGCCAACCTGGAGAAGGCGAAGGCGGCGCTGGAGCAGGCCAGGGCCGACTACGATCGCACCGTATCGCTCGCCAAAGACGGCCTCGCCCCCCAGCAACAGTTGGAAGTGGCCCAGGCGACCTTCGACGGAGCGAAGGCGTCCGTGAACGCAGCCGCCGCGACCGTTCAGCAGGCGAGGGCGCAGGTCGGTCAGAAGTCCGCCGCGGTCTCGATCGCGCGCACCAACCTCAACTACACGGTGATTCGATCACCGATCGATGGAATCGTCGTTGCGCGTAACGTCGATGTCGGCCAGACGGTCGCGGCGTCCCTGCAGGCGCCCACGATCTTCACCATCGCCCAGGACCTCGCGAAGATGCAGGTCTACGGCAAGGTGGATGAGTCGGACGTCGGCAGGGTCAAGATGGGGCAGCCGGTCACATTCAAGGTGGACGCGTTTCCCAAACAGGTGTTTCGGGGCACGGTCAGCCAGATCCGCATGAACCCCACGATCGTACAGAACGTGGTCACGTACGACGCGATCATCGACTTTGCCAATCCCGAGCTGAAGCTGTTCCCGGGCATGACCGCTTACGTGAGCATCCCCGTCGCAACGGCGGACAACGTGCTCAAGGTCCCTGACGCCGCTCTGCGCTACAAGCCGTCGATGTCCCCAGAAGAAGTCCACGAGCTCTACCGGAAGTACGGGATCGATGATGGGAGTTCCGGGTCGGGCGCAGCTGAGACGGAGGCGAGCCGTTCGAGGGGACGTGAGCACAAACCCGCGAACGGCGGCGCCCAAGGCCGCTCTGCGGCTCCCGCGTCCGACTCAGCCGGCGGCATGGCGATCGTGTGGAAGCTGGAGGGCAGCGACGCGATCAGGCCGGTCGAGATCGCGCTCGGCATCACCGACCACGCATTCACGGCGGTCACATCGATCCTCAAGGGCGAACTCAAGGAGGGCGACCAGGTCGTGACCCGCTCGGTGTCCTCAAAGGCCATGGCGCCGACGGGCCAGGGCATTCGCCGGTGATCAAGCAATCGGTTTGCGCGCCGCCCGAGGCCGTGGCGGCTGAATGACGGAACGCATCCCGTTCGAGACGAGGCCCGCAGCGGGGTCCGACGCGCTGATTCGGGTGGAAGCGGTCCATCGTTACTACGATCTGGGCACAGCGCGCGTCCACGCGCTTCGAGGTGTGAGCGTCGAGGTCCATGCGGGGGACTTCGTGGCCGTCATGGGCGCGAGCGGCAGCGGCAAGTCGACCTTCATGAACATCCTGGGGTGTCTCGACCGTCCCAGCTCCGGCCGCTATTGGCTCGAGGGAACGGATGTCTCGACGCTCGACAAGGGGCAGCTCGCCGCCATCCGGAACCGGAAGATTGGCTTCGTCTTCCAGGGGTTCAACCTGCTGCCGCGCACGACGGCTCTCGAGAACGCGGAGCTGCCGACGCTCTATGCGCCCCTGGACGGCGCTGAGCGGTCGAAACGGGCCGCCGAAGCGCTCGCGCTCGTCGGGCTGACCGATCGAGCATCGCACTATCCGTCCCAGATGTCCGGAGGGCAGCAACAACGCGTGGCGATCGCGAGGGCGCTCGTGAATCGCCCTTCGATCCTGCTCGCAGATGAACCGACCGGAAATCTGGACAGCAGGACCTCGGTCGAGATCATGGAGATCTTCCAAGACTTGAACACGACCGGGTTGACGGTCGTACTGGTGACGCACGAGCACGATATCGCTCAGTTCGCCAAGCGCGCGGTCAGTTTCCGCGACGGCACGATTCGCAAGGACGAACCCGTCGCCAATCCGCTCAGGGCCCATGACGTACTGAAGACATTGCCGACGCTGGACTGAATCCTGACCCAAGATGGCGGCGCCCTTCGCCCGTGCGGCCCAGGAATCGCGGAGCCGATCGAGACCCGCGCCTCGAGTTGCCGGCCCATCACCCTTCGGGGAGGAGGTCGCGGATCGCCGACCGTCCTCCCAGCGACCGCACGAAGCCGTAGAGCCCGACTCCAAACACGAGGACCAGCACGAGCAGCGTGCGGTTCGTGGGCCAGGATCCCAGCCCCATGCCGAGCGGCGCCGACTCGAGCGTGGCGTGCGTGAGCAGCGCCACCCCGCCTGCGAGCAGGCCGAAGCGGAACATGACGGCCAGCAGAAGCGCCGTGATGATCGCGGCAAAGCCGACGTTGAGCGCGAGGACTTCTGCGACCGCTGCGATGGGGTGCCGCAACGTGAGGCGGCTCGTCACGAGCATGACCACGAATCCCATCATCAGGATGACATTCGATCGCGCGAGCACCAGCAACTCTGCGAGCTGATCGCGCAGCCCGAGCAGCGACGCGAGCTGGTCCTCGACGTAGCCGACGTTGTCCGGGCGTCCGGGCGGCAGACCCAAGAGCGCCGGAGCGGCCTGATGCGCGGCCACGGCGAGCGCGATGGCCGTTCCGACCAGGCAGCCGATCAGGAGATCCCGGCCCACGCGGGCGTCATCGAACTGGCCGTCGACGAAGCGCGTCCACGAGATGAGCAGACGTGGCCACAGGCGCCGCACGTAGGGCTCGATCGCGATGTAGAAAACCCAGGCGTATGCGAAGTCGTACAGGCCCCACGCCACGGTCGTCATGAGCTGGGTCGTGATCGAGCCGGGCGCGTGGTGGCCGCCCAACAGCCACATGAACGCGCGGATCACGAGCATCGCCGTCGCCCAGCGCAGCGCGCGCTTGGTGTCGCCACGCCCGGCCCGCAGATTGCGGCGGGCCAGCCACGCGCCGAGAAACAGCACAGCCAGGAACAGGGCGGGCCGTACGGTGTGGAGCACGAGCGATGTCGCGCGCCGCGACGGATCCGACGGCTCGGGGGGCGCGGCTCGCCCCCACGGCTCCTGCACGACGAAGGCCGTCGGGCGGCCGCGATGCGCGACGAGCTCGACCTGGAGCGGGTCGGGCGGGTTGTCGCGATCGCGTCCCACGAAGGCCAAGCTTTGCTCGCCCGCGCCGGCGGGCGGTCCTCGCGGTGCTGCCTCGCGAAAGTCGGTGCGCAAGAGACCGGCCGCGCGGAACAGCGCATCGAGGTCGAGCGCGGGCGGCTCCTCCCCGGATGCCGAAGAAGCTGGGGGCGCGTCGAGCCGCTCGATGAAACCCCGGCCGTCCAGCTTCACGCCCACCATCCCGGCGTTCCACGACGGGTCCGAGTAGTCGACCGCGCCGGGGAGCGGTCGCTCTCGACCACGCGATCGATCGCCGACTCGTCGAAGTAGAATCCGTGCGCCCGGTCCGCCGGCATCTCCGAGAACCCGAGCTCGTGCAGCAGACCGCGCGCGCGGCCCGCCATCGCGTCGGGCGGCTCGGGCAAAGGCAGCCCGGACACGAGCCGAGTGTGAGGCGCGACCGCCGTGAGCAGGACGAGCCCCGCGCCCAGCGCGCCGAGGCACAGCCAGGCGACCGCCGGCCGCACGGCCGGGTCGGCGGTGGTCCGGGCGGCGATCAGCTCGGGCGAAGGCGTCCGGCCCGCCGCGATGGCGGCCGCGAGCGGGTCGCCGCCGGGGAGCGAGGCTGCCACCGCCATGGCGCCGCGCGGCCTGCGCCCGGGATCGGTCTCGAGGCAGCGCAGGATCGCGCGCTCCGCAGCGGGGTCGATGTCGCGCTGGAGGTGAGAGGGCGCGACCGGAGTCGTGTCGCGCCGCTTATGGGCGATCTCCATCAGGTTCTCGCCTTCGAAGGCGCGCTTCCCCGTGAACAGCTCGTACAGGACCAGGCCGAGGCTGTACACGTCGCTCTGGACCGTGGGCGCATGGTCTCCGACCAGGCACTCGGGCGCCATGTAGGCCGGGGTGCCGATGAGGATCTCGGGATCGCTCTCCTCCGTCTGGAGCTGCGCGACCCCGAAGTCCGTGATGCGCGCGTTGCCGCGCCCATCGATCATGATGTTGGCCGGCTTGAGATCGCGGTGCAGCACGCCGCGCTCGCGCGAGGTCCTCGCCGTCGACGAACTCCATCGACAGGAAGTAGAGGCCGTCCATCTCCTCGATGTCGTGGACGCGGCACACGTGCGGGTGCGACACCTGGCGGGCGAGCCGCACCTCCTCGAACAGCGCCTTGAGGCGGGTCGGGTCCTCGCTCAGCTCCTGGGGCAGGAACTTGAGCGCGACCGGCTGGCCGAGCTTGAGGTCGATCGCGCGGTAGACCTCCCCCATGCCGCCCGCGCCGACACGCTCGACCACGCGGTAGCGGTCGGCCAGCACGCGCCCCGGGATGAAGCGCTCGGCGTCGGGCGGCGTGCGCGATGCAGGCATGGGTCCGTCAGCCTTTCGCGAGCCCGTACTGGCGCAGCTTCTTGTAGAGCGCCGACTCGCTGATCTTGAGACGGCCGGCCAGCTCGGCGCGCGTGAGGTCGGGATAGATCCGGAGCGCCTGCTCGAGCCAGCCGCGCTCGGCATCCTCGCGCCGGAAGGCAGAGCATCGCGCCCGCGGTCGATGAGGGCCAGGAGCTCCCGCGCGTCGACCGGCCCCGAGCCCCCCCGCATCGAGAGCCGCGCCGCGAGCTGCTCGAGGTGGCGTACGTTCCCCGGCCACGCGAAGTCGAGCCCGGCGAGAGCGCGCTCAGCCTCGGGCGCGAGCTCGATCCAGCGCCCGGCCTCGTCCTGGTCGAGTGCGTGGCGCATGAGGAGCGGCAGGTCCTCGAGCCGCTCGCGCAACGGAGGCACGCGCACCGGCACGTAGTTCAGCCGCTCGAAGAGGTCGCGCCGAAAGCGTCCCTCCGCGACCTCGCACTCCAGGTCGCGGTTCGTAGCTGCGATGACGCGGACATCGGCGCGCCGCTCCTTCACGTCGCCGAGCGGCTCGTAGGTCTGCTCCTGGAGCAGGCGAAGGAGCTTGGGCTGGATCTCGAGCGGCAGCTCGCCGATCTCGTCGAGGAACAGCGTGCCCTCGTCGGCCGCCCGGACCTTGCCCATCCGGTCCGCGACCGCGCCTGTGAACGCGCCGCGCCGGTGGCCGAACAGCTCCGCCTCGACCATGCCCTTCTCGAGCGAGGGGCAGAACACGGTCACGAACGGCTGCTGAGCACGTGGTCCGATCGAGTGGATGACGCGGGCGAGGATCCCCTTGCCCGTCCCGGTCTCGCCGAGGAGAAGCACCGGGAAGCCCGTCGCCGCGACCTTGCGCACCATCGCCTCGAGCTCGCGCACAGGCGCGGAGCGGCCCACGAAGCGCCCGAACGACCAGTCCGACGCGAGCTGCCGGCGGCTCTCCTCGGCCTCGGACCGCAGGCGCGTCTCGTTCGCGTGTAGGCGATCGCGCTCGCGGATGACCGCGCGCCCGGCCTGCAGCGCCTCGAGCACCGGCCCAGCCACTTCGAGCAGCGTTCGCAGCAGCTCCCGGTGACCGGCCGTGAAGTGGCCGGCCTGCTTGTGCTCGAGGTGGACGAGCGCAGCGATCGCGCCCGATGTGCGGATCGGCATGCAGAGGACGGATGCCTTGCGGAGCTGGAGGACGGACTCGACGCCGCCGAACGCCGGGTCGTCGGTGATGCTCGGCAGCAGCACGTCATCGCCGGTCTCGAGGACGCGCGCGAACAGGCTGCGGCTGAAGCGCCCGGCATCGCCCTGGAAGTGCCCTGGCGTGAAGCCGTGGAGCACGCGGTACTCGAGCTGGCCGCCATCTGCCACCTCGACGAACAGTCCGCGCTCGGCGCCTGTGCGCGACACCGCCTGCTCGAGGATCGTCTTGAGAACGTCGGTCGGTTCCGCCACCTGGCGG
>VBOS01000320.1 GCA_005893185.1 Candidatus Eiseniibacteriota bacterium | reverse complement strand
TGGGATAGGCCTGCGGCAGCCGGCGCGTCGTCACCTGCAGGACGGTCGCCTGGAGCGGCAGCCCGATGCGAGCGAGCGTTTCCACGAGCAGGGCGCCGAGAGCCGCGTCGCTCATGCTCCAGTGCGCATCGCCCGCCGCGCATGGCAGCTCGGCGCACAGCACGGTGCGGTCGCGGGGCTCGGCGGCGAGCGAGTAATTGCGCGGCTCGGACATGCGTGTGAAGGGAATCTCGGGGCCCGGGAAATAGTGCGCGTCGAACTCGGAGAAGCGCCCCTGCCCGACCGCGAGGTAGACCAGGATCATGCTGCGGTAGCGTATGCCCTCGGTGGCTGCGAGCACATCGGGCGGCGCCGACGGGCGCAGGCTGCGCGCGAGCACGGTGATCGGAATCGTGGACCACGCGTGGTCGGCTTCGAGCGACTCGGCCTTGTCGCCGCGTCGGAAGTGGACGCGGCATCCGCCGCCGGATCGCAGCTCTAGGGTCTCCACCCCCGCGCCGAACTCGAAGCGCGCGCCGAGATCGCGCGCCGCCTCGTGCAAGCGCTCGCTGATCTGGCCGTAGCCGCGCCGCGGGTAGTAGAAGCGGCCGAAGCCGCGCGGCTTCATGCCGGGGACGGCGGAGAGGATCTTGCCCGCCATCTTGCCGAGAGAGCCGGCCTTGACACGGCGCCGCGCCTGGGTCGCGGACAGCTCTTCGGGGGCCAGGCCCCAGATCTTCCGCGCGTACGGAAAGTAGAAATCGCGGCAGATGGTGCGCCCAAGGCCGCGCAAGAGCACGGTCGCGAACGACTCCTCCTCAGCTGCGGCGCCCCGCGGCAGCAGGCGCGCGACCAGATCGCCTGCTGTGCCGAGCGCGAAGGCCGGCGGCAGGCGCAGGGCGAGATCGAGCGGCTTGAGCGGGAAGTGAATCCAGCGGCCGCGCAGCCGGATGCGCCCGTGGCGCGGGCGGTCGAGCAGATCGGCGCCGAGCAACGACCGGATGTCGGCGAGAATCTCGGGCGCGCATGCGGGGTGCAGGCGATGGCTGCCGAAATCCACCCGCAGCCCCGCCAGCTCGAAGCTGCCGGCCAGCCCGCCCACCACCTGTGCGCGCTCGAGCACGGTGGCCGCGCCCTTGCCGGAGCGCGCGAGTTGGTACGCTGCGCCCACGCCCGAAGGCCCGGCACCAAGGATCACGACGCGGGTCTTCGAGCTCATCCGATGTGCTTGCCGTGCCAGATCATGAAGTTGAGGAGCCCCCACAGCGCCCGGCCGTGGTCGCGGCGGCCCTCCATGTGCTCGTTCACGAGCGCCGTCACGGCCTCGGGGCGGAAGAGCCTGGTGCACGCCACGCGCTCGCGGCCGAGGTAGTCTTCGAGCACATCGCGCAGCTCGCTCCGGAACCACCGCGAGTATGGCATCTCGAGGCCCACCTTCTTCTTGTCGAGGATCGAAGCCGGCAGGATGCCCGCCATCGCCTTGCGCATCAGGTGCTTCTTCCTCAAGCCCGGGAGCTTGAGCCGCGCCGGAACGCGCGACATGTACTCGGCGAGATCGGGGTCGGTCATGGGCACGCGGGCCTCGAGCGAATGCGCCATGCTCATGCGGTCGTTCTTGATCATGAGGTCGTCGGGCAGGAACACGCTCGAGTCCACGTACAGCAGTCGGTTGAGCGCATCCTTCGCGCGGCAGCGGCCGTACGCATCGTCGAAGTGCCGGAGCGGTTCCTCGAGCGCGATACGCTCCGCCACGCCCGGCGCGTAGAGCGCGCGCTTCTGCGCATCGGTGAGCACGATCCGCCACCACAGATGCGCGGCCTGCGGCGAGAGGTCCTGCCCGCCCAGGAAGCGCTTCATCTTGAACTCCAGGCTCAGCTTCTTGTGCGAGACCGGCAGCGCATGGACGAGCGGCGCGATCAGGCCGTGGCGGATGGCGCCCGGCACCCGCTCGAACCAGCGTGAGGCCTTGTAGGCGGCGTGCGTCTCGTAGCCGGCGAAGATCTCGTCGCCGCCCTCGCCCGAGAGCACCACCACCACCTCGCCCTTGGCGCGCTCGCAGACGAAGTACGTGGGGATCGCCGAGCCGTCGGCGTAGGGCTCGTCGAGGAAGTCCATCGCGCGCGTGAGGAGGCCGCGCACCATGCCGGACGTAACGACCACCTCGCGCGCTATGGTCCCGAACTGCTTCGCCACGACGCGCGCGTAGGGCAGCTCGTTGAAGCTGGCGTCCTCGAAGCCCACCGAGTACGTGTGGATCGGCTCGCCGGTATGGCGCTTCATGAGCGCCACGCATGTGCTGGAGTCCAAACCGCCCGAGAGCAGCACCCCCACCGGCACGTCGGCGACGAGCTGGCGGTGGACCGCCTGGTCCATCAGCTCGCGCACCTTCTCGACCACACGCGGCTCGTCGAGCGACTCGTCCTCTTCGAACGACAGATCGAAGAAGCGTTGGGTCGCAACTCGGCCCTCGCCATCCACGATCATGCGATGCGCGGGCTTCACCTCGCGGATGCCGCGGAAGGCGGTCTGCTCGCCCGGGATGTAGTCGAACGTGAGGTAATCGTGGAGCGCCTGGAGATCCACCTCGCGCGGCACGAGCTTGTCCTCGAGCAGGCACTTGATCTCGGAGCCGAACAGGAAACGGCCGTCGCGCCAGGTATAGAAGAGCGGCTTCACGCCGAACGGGTCGCGCGCCAAGTGCAGCTCGTTCTTGCGCGCATCCCAGATGGCGTACGCGAAGATGCCGTTCAGCTCCTTCGCCATGGCCGGGCCCAGCTCCTCGAAGAGGTGGACCAGCACCTCGGTATCGGTCGCGGAGCGGAAGACGTGACCCTTCTCGGCCAGCCGGTGGCGGGCTTTCAGCTCGGCGAAGTTGTAGATCTCGCCGTTGTAGGTGATCCAGATCGACCCATCCTCGTTGCTCATCGGCTGATGGCCATTGGGCGAGAGGTCGATGACCGACAGCCGGCGGTGGCCGAAGCCCACGCGGCCGCCGAACCACGTGCCGGCGTCGTCCGGGCCGCGGTGTGCCACCACCGTCGCCATGCGCTCGATCAGCGCGTGGTCCTCCGGCGTCAGGACGCGGCGCGTGTCGAAGATGCCGGCGATCCCGCACATCAGGAGCCCGCGCTCAGGAGGGGCGCGCGCGGCGAGGCCGCGCGGCTGCGTCTGGCCGCTCGCCCAGGCCGCGCGCGACGATGATGCGCCCCGCCGTCACAGCGGCGGGGCGGTGCGATGCCGGCGCACGAAGCACAGCATGTCGGCCAGCACGCCGAAGAACACCGTGTTGAGCGCGGCGAGCAGGAACAGGACGCTCGTCCCCGACAGCCGGCTGTAGAACCAGTCGATCACGAACTTGGTCGCCCCGATCAGGAACAGACCGAAGGCGATCGGCAGCAGGATCCGGAGCGGCCGGAAGTAGGTCATGGTGCGCAGGATCAGGGTCAGGAAGTTGAGCGCTTCGATCGGCTTGATCTTCGATTTCCCGACGCGGCGTCGGTACTCGACCGGGATGAACTTGAGGCGGTAGCCGTCGCACAGTCCCGCCAACGTGATCGTGGTGGTGAAGCTGAAGCGGTCCGGCAGGATGTCGAAGTACTCGAGCGCCATCGCGCGCCGCATCACCCGCAGCCCCGAGTTGAGGTCCGGGATGCGCGTGTCGGTCAGATAGTTGGCGACCGTGTTCAGGAACCATTTGGCCGGGCGGCGCGCGAGCGGGATCTGCACAGCGCCGCTCAAGCGCGCGCCCACCACCATGTCCGCCTCCTCGGCCTCGGCGATCAGCCGCGGGAGCTGCTCGGCCGGATACGTGCTGTCCGCGTCGGTGATGCAGATGAGCGGGTGCCGGGCCGCTCGGATCCCGGTCTTCAAAGCCGCGCCGTAGCCGCGATTCGCCCCGTGCTGGATCACGCGTGCGGATGTGGCGCGCGCCGCCTCCGCCGTCCCGTCCTGGGAGCCGTCGTCCACCACCAGGATCTCGTGCTCGATGCCCGCGGCGGAGAGGATCTCGCCGACGTGGCGCACCACCTCCGCCACGCCGTTCTCCTCGTTGTAGGCCGGGATGACGACGGTCGCATGCGCCCGGGCTTCCGAGCGGCGCGCGCCCGAGCCCTGCTCCGACTGGGGCTCCAGGGCGCGGGCCTGCGCCCGCGCCACGGTCGCCGTGGCAACCGGTTCTCCCGCCGTCATGTGGGGATTGATGCCTCCTTCTCGCCCAACCGCGCCCAGCCCAACGCGAACCCACCCCTCCCAGATTATCACGCCGGACGATATCCCAGGCTGCCGGTTGCGGAGCCCGGGGAGATGCGTAGTAGCATCGCGTCGCCGCCCTGGGCGATGGGGCCGCGCGATGAGCCGCATGACGCGGAAGGAAGGGAGGGTTCGCGTGCGCCTGCTGATTCTCGGTGGCCCCCGATTCGTGGGCCGGTATCTGATCGAGGCCGCCCTTGCGCGCGGCCATCGGGTGACCATGTTCAACCGGGGCCGCACGGAGCCCGGCCTGTTCCCCGCGGTCGAGCGGCGGCTGGGCGATCGCGCGACCGACTTGTCCGCGCTC
>VBOS01000319.1 GCA_005893185.1 Candidatus Eiseniibacteriota bacterium | reverse complement strand
GATCTACACCGAGGTCCAGGAGGGGCGCGGCACGCCGCACGGCGGCGCGTTCCTCGACATCAGCTACTTGCCGGCCGAGCGCGTGCAGAAAAAGCTGCCCTCGATGTACCACCAGTTCCTGGAGCTGGCCGACGTGGACATCACGAAGCAGCCGATGGAGGTCGGTCCCACCACGCACTACATCATGGGCGGCATCCGCGTGGATCCCGACACGGCGGCCGCCACCGTGCCGGGGCTGTTCGCGGCGGGCGAGGCGGCGGCCGGGATGCACGGCGCGAACCGCCTGGGCGGCAACTCGCTCTCCGACCTGGTCGTGTTCGGGCGGCGTGCGGGCGAGGCCGCAGCTGCCTACGCCCGCGGGCTCGCGAGCCGGCCGCGCATCGCGGAGTCCGAGATCGAGGCGGAGGCCCGCGACCTCGAAGCGCCCTTCGGGCGCGCGGCCGGCGAGAGCCCGTTCGTCGTGCACCAGGCGCTCCAGCAGTGCATGAACGATTGGGTCGGGATCTATCGCGCCGAGAAGGAGCTGGAGCGCGCGGTCGATGAGCTGGCGAAGCTCGAGAAGCGCGTCGCACGCGTGCGCGTCGCGGGCGGTCGGATCTACAACCCGGGCTGGCACATGTGCCGCGACCTCGAGAACATGCTCGTCGTGTCGGAGGCGATCACGCGCAGCGCCCTGCTCCGCAAGGAGAGCCGGGGCGCGCACTCGCGGCTCGACCACCCGAATTCGGAAGCTGCGTTCGGCAAGGTGAACCATTGTTGCGTGCGGGCGGGCGACGCGATGCGGGTTCATGCCACACCGCTCCCCGAGATGCCGGCGGAGTTGAAGCGGTTGTTCGAGGCGGCGCCTCAGCCGGCGGGAGCGAAGGCATGACGGACGGCGTGCAGCGCGCACCGGACGCGGCCGGAACCGCTGCCGCCCCAGCTGCGCAGCCGGCGGCGGTTCAGGCGGCGGCCGCGCACGGCTCCCACGCCGGCGACGCCGTCCTCTCCGTCTTCCGCGGCGACGCGAAGGGCGGCGCCGAGGTCGAATACCGGGTTCCAGTCGAGCCCGGCATGGTGGTCCTGGACGCGATCCACTGGATCCAGGCGCACCAGGCCCCCGACCTGGCTGTGCGCTGGAACTGCAAGGCCGCCAAGTGCGGCTCGTGCAGCGCCGAGGTGAACGGCAAGCCGGCGCTCATGTGCAAGTCGCGCCTGGAGCACTTCCCGCCCGGCAAGCCGATCTCGGTGCGGCCGATGAAGACCTTCCCGGTGATCCGCGACCTCGTGACCGACGTCTCGTGGAACTACGAGATCAACCGCAAGATCCGTCCCTTCGCGCCGCGCCCCGGCGCCGAATGGCGCTGGCAGCAGCACGACATCGACCGGGCGCAGGAGTTCCGCAAGTGCATCGAGTGCTTCCTGTGCCAGGACGTGTGCCACGTGCTGCGCACCCACGAGCTCAAGCACCAGTTCGCGGGCCCTCGCTTCTTCGTGCGCATCGCGGGCCTCGAGATGCACCCGATCGACGGCGCCGACCGCTCGGAGTTCCTGCGCGACCAGGCGGGGCTCGGGCTCTGGAACATCACCAAGTGCTGCACCGAGGAGTGCCCCGAGCAGATCCACATCACAGACAACGCCATCATCCCGCTCAAGGAGCGGGTGGTGGACCGCTTCTACGACCCGGTGATGAAGCTGTGGAGGATGGTGATCGGGAGGGAGTAGAGCGGCGGCGTGAGGCGCAGGGGCTGGGGGCGGGCGGGGTCCGTTTCGCGGCGCTACCTGCGGGGCGGGGGCGGCTGCAGGGTGCGTCTCGCGGCGCTCTCGCGGCGCGCGGAGGGAGGGTCCCGGAGCGCGCTCGCGAGGGAGCGAGGCGGAGCCCTAGGCGGAGCCGAGCGGTGCCGCGAGACGCACCCTGCGGCCGCCCCCGCCCCGCCGCCAGCTACGCCGCCTGCTGCTGCGCCTCGCCGCTCTCCGCGGTCGCCGTGGGCTCGACCGCGAACGCGTTCTCCCGCCGCTTGAGAGCGCCGTCCCAGCTTTCGAGGGCGGAGGCAAGCGCATCGAGGCACGCCCCCGAGACCCCCGTGTCGCGGTCACGCTCCATGATGCGCAGCGCCGTCTCCTCGGGGAGCGCGGGCCGGTAGGGGCGCTCGGCGGTCAGGGCGTCGTACATGTCGGCGGTCGAGAGGATCTGCGAGCCGAGCGGCACCTGCGCGGCCTTGAGGCCGCGGTAGTAGCCGCGGCCGTCGAGCCGCTCGTGATGCGCGGCCGCGACGTGCGCGATCTGCTTGAAGCCCCGGATATGGAGCAGGATGCGCTGCGTGTAGTAGGGGTGGAGCCGCACCACCTCCCACTCCTCGGCGGTCAGCGGCCCCGGCTTGTCGAGGATGCTGTTCGGCACCGACAGCTTGCCGATGTCGTGCAGCAGCGCCGCGCGTCGCAGAGACGCCAGCCCCCCGGCGTCGTAGCCGATGCGCTGGGCGATTCGCAGGGCCAAGTCGCTCATGCGGTAGGAGTGCTCAGCTGTGAACGGCGACTTCGCGTCCACGACCTCCGCGAACCCGAGCGCGATGCGGTCGAGGGCGCCGGGCCCCGCGAGCAGCGCCGTGTCGCCCGGCTCGACGTCCTGCACCTCGGACTTCAGGGCCGAGCCGTCGAGCGCGCGCAGGCGGTTGAGCTCGTGCTCGTACTCCACCGCGAACGCGACCAGCTGCGGATCGTACCACTTCCCGCCGCGCTGGATCGCGACCCCGAGCGCGGCGGCCGCGCCGTCGAGCATGGTGTAGACCTCGAGCGTCTGCGCCAGGCACATGATGCGCGCCAGCGTCGGGATCTGGTCGCCGGCCAGCCCCTTGGGCTGGCCGCTCCCGTCCCAGTGCTCGTCGACCGCGCGCACCGCGTTCGCCACGCCGGGGCCGAAGCCCAGCCGGCTGACGATCTCGGCGCCGCGCGAGGAGCGGGTCTCGACCAGCTCGTTCGCGACGCGCGGCCCGAAGCGCGCGAAGGACGCAATGCGCCGCGCGCGCTCGAGCCACGAGGCTCCGGGCGCGATGTGGGCGAGCCCGAAGCGCGCGGCCTTGAGGTAGCTCACCCAGTCCACGCGCGATGTGCTCGCGCGCTCCACGCGCTCGCCGCCGCCCAGGAGCGCGAACACCTGGGCCGCGTGGCTCGAGCAGCCCGCGTCCTTGAGCAGCAGGGCATAGTAGAGGTCGCGGCGCTCGTTCACCGAGAGCCCCAGCCGCTCGCTGATTCGCATCCCGATCAGGCAGGTGCGCAGCGAGTGCCCGAGCGTCTGTCCTTCGGTCAGATCGAGCGCGAAAGACAGCGCCGCCAGAACTTCGGAAACCCGGACGGACTCGAGCGTGGAGTCGGGAGGGCGCTGGTTCATGGCTGGTTGTCCGTTCCGTGGGCTCCAGAATGTGAGGTGATCGGGCGGCGACGCCGCCGCCGGGAACGCAAATCGCTCTGCCAATTGCACCCTGCCCCGAGGGAAAAAGACCCGCGTTCGACGAGGCTCGGATGCGCGGCGGCCGCGGAATTTTCCCCGCAAAGCTGACAGCAATTCGGGGGCCGAACCGCTGCTTCGCGGGGATTCTCGAGCGCGTGCTCCGGGCGGCGCGCAGACGTCGCCCGGCCGGCGCCGATTCCCCGCGTCCGGTGCGGGCACATGCGACCGGGCGGACCGACTTAGGCCGGAGGACGCGGCCCGACCGGGAAGCGCCGCGCGACCGACGGCCGGATTCGTCGGCCCGGCGGAGTGCAAGTCGCGACGCGGGCGCTGGCGCAATGCGTGCCGGAGGGGCTACAATTCAACCCGGCGTTCCGCAATGTCGTTTGTCCGCCATCGCGAGGGTCCGGGTCGCGGCCTGTCGCAGGGTGGGCCCATAGCGCACCTCTGCCCGGAGCACCCATGGCCCCCGAGCCTCGATTCCGGCATATCGCCGGCGTTTTCGCCGCCGTTCTTACCGTCGCTTCCGCGACCCCCTCGCGGGCCCTCCGGCTCGTCGACTGGAACATCCTCAACTACCCCGGGACCACGGGGCCGGCGCGTGACCCGTACTACCGCACCGTTCTGGCGCCGCTGGGCGTGGACGTGCTGGTCACCGAGGAGACGAACTCCCAGGCCGGCGTCAACGAGTTCCTGAACAGCCTCAACACCATGGAACCGGGCCAGTGGGCGGCGGCCCCGTTCGTGGACGGCAACGACACGGACGCCGGCCTCTTCTACAAGCCCGCCAATGTGAGCTTCATCGGCCAGCGCTCGTTCTACCCCAACGCCGCCAACCTCCTGCGCCTCGTCCACATGTACCGGATCAAGCCCGTGGGCTACGCATCTGACGCCGCGGAGATCGACCTCTACGCGGTGCACCTGAAGGCCTCCATGGGGTTCGAGTCCCAGCGCCTCGCCGAGGCCACCGGCCTTCGCGACAGCATGAACGCGCTGGCGCCCGGCACGCACGCGATGGTCCTCGGCGACTTCAACTTCTACACCGGCGCCGAGCCCGCGATGACCAAGTTCCTCGAGAGCCAAACGGACAACGACGGCCGGCTCTACGACCCGCTCGGGCTGCAGGGCATCGCTTGGCAGGACAACACCAACATCCAATCCGCGTGGACCCAGTCGACATGCAAGACCGGCGACACCGGCTGCGCCAACGGGGCTGCGACCGGCGGCCTCGACGACCGATTCGATCTGATCCTGCCGACGTATGCGCTCCAGGACGGGGTCGGGATCGAGATCATCGCCGGCTCGTACAAGGCCGTCGGCAACGACGGACTCCATCACAACAACAGCATCCAGGATCCCCCCGTGATTCCCGAGGGCGCAGCCTACGCGACCGCCCTGCACTCGGTGAGCGACCACCTCCCGGTCCGCGTCGACATCCAGCTCCCGGCCAAGATCAGCACCGCCACCTCGCTCGCATTCGGCACCGTGATCGTGGGCGGCCCGGCTTCGCAGAACCTCTCGATCTCGAACCCTGCGACCCCCCCGGCCGACGGGCTCGACTACTCGTTCACGGCGCCCGCGGGCTTTGGCGCCCCCGGCGGCTCGTTCACGGAGGCCGCGGGCGCGGCTCCCGCCGTCCATCCGATCACGATGAGCACAGGAGCGGCGGGAAATCCTTCCGGCAACCTGAGCGTCGCATCCGATGATCCCGACCATCCGACCACGCTGGTCGCCCTGTCGGGCACGGTGCTCGATCACGCGCAGGCCTCGCTCGATTCGAGCGCTGCGCTCCTCTCCGAAACGCTCGACTTCGGCGATCACCAGGCGGGGAGCTTCTCCACGCTGGACGCTCGCGTCCACAACCGCGGGTACAACGCGCTCCAGGCGCGGCTCGCGTTGAACGGCGGCGCCATCACGGGCGGTGATTCACGATTCTCGATCGTGGGCGGTTTCAGCCCGGCCCTGATCGCGGGCGTGGGACAGGGCTTCACCATGGCCTTCAACGACACCGGAGCGACTCCGGACTCGACCTACGGCGCCACCCTCACCTTCACGAGCGCGGACGAGCCCCTGCCCGGCGCCACGTCACAGCCCGATCTCACGATCACGCTGCGCGCCCGGGTCACGGGCGGCACAGTGGCGGTGGGCGACGGCCGGGTGCCGGCCCAGACCCGGCTCCTCAAGCCGTTCCCCAACCCGCTCACGCGGACCTCC
>VBOS01000318.1 GCA_005893185.1 Candidatus Eiseniibacteriota bacterium | reverse complement strand
CGAGTACTGGCAGGGATCGCTGCGCGCCAATCCCACGTATGCGACCTCCATCGGCGAGCGGCGCTTCGACGACCTGCTCCCGGACATCACCCCGGCCGGCATCGACCGGGAGCGCAAGCGCCTGGAAGGCGTGCTCGCGCGCGCCCGCGCGCTCGACTCGGCGAAGCTCGGCGGCCCGGACCGGCTCAACCGCTCGGTCCTGATCGAGACGGTGGAGGACCATCTCGCCGACCTCTCGTGCCACTTCGAGGACTGGGTGGTGGATCCGCTGGGCGGGCCGCAGGTGGAGTTCTTCAACCTCGCCGACTACACCGTGATCCAGACGCCGGAGGACGCACAAAGGTTCGTCGCCCGCTGCCGCGCCATGGGCAAGTACATGGACGACCACATCGCCAACCTGCGAAGCGGGCTCCAGCGCGGGCGGGTCTCGGGCTTGTAGGTGTTCAGCATGTAGTAGCCGGGGCGCGAGCCGTCCTTCGTGGGATTGCGGTAGTAGGCGATGGTGGACTGGGGCGCCTCGTGCATCCCCATGATCTTCACCTCGCAGTCGGCCTTGGGCAGGACGCCGAACCATTTCGGAATCGCCGCCTTGGCGCGCGCGAGCGCGTCGCGGGCCGCGGCCTCGACCTCAAGGTCGCGCAGCAGCTCGAAGCTCTGCTCGCCCAACCGGTCTCGAAGTGGGCGCTGATGGGCCCCGCGCAGGCCGAGCACGAGCGCTGGACCGCCGCGCAGCGCGAGCAGTTCCGCACGGACCTCGCGGCCGCGCTCGACGGGGCGCTGAAGCCTGGGCTTGCCCGTTACCGCGACGCGATCCGCAAGGAGATCCTGCCGTCCGCACGGTCGCCCGAGAAGGCCGGGCTCGTGAACCTGCCGGACGGGGTCGAGTGCTACAGGAAGCGCATCCGCGACCAGACCTCGCTCGACTTGAGCCCCGAGGAGCTGCACACGATCGGGCTCGAGCAGGTGCGGACGATCCGCGAGGAGCTGAGCGCCCTCGGCCAGAAGGTGATGGGAACTTCGCAGGTCGAGCGGATCCAGCACCGGCTACGCGACGATCCGGCCATGCAGTTCAAGACCGCCGATGAGGTCGAGGCCGCGGCCCGCGACGCGCTCGCGCGCGCCAAGGCGGCGATTCCGAAATGGTTCGGCGTCCTGCCCAAGGCCGACTGCGAGGTGAAGATCATGGGGATGCACGAGGCGCCCCAGTCCACCATCGCCTACTACCGCAATCCCACGAAGGACGGCTCGCGCCCCGGCTACTACATGCTGAACACCTACAAGCCCGAGACCCGCCCGCGCTACGAGGCGCAGGCGCTGGCGTTTCACGAGTCCATCCCCGGGCACCATCTCCAGATCGCGATCGCGATGGAGCTGAAGGACCTGCCCGAGTTCCGCAAGTACGAGGGCGTGACGGCGTTCGTCGAGGGCTGGGCGCTCTATACCGAGCGGCTCGCGGACGAGATGGGGCTCTACTCCAGCGATCTCGACCGCTTCGGCATGCTCTCCTACGACGCCTGGCGCGCCTGCCGCCTGGTGGTGGACACCGGGCTCCACGCCATGGGCTGGACGCGGCAGCAGGCGATCGACTACATGATGCAGAACACCGTGCTCGCGGAGAACAACGTGGTGAACGAGGTGGATCGCTACATCACGTGGCCGGGACAGGCCCTGGCCTACAAGTGCGGCCAGATCGAGATCCTGAAGCTGCGGGAGGAGGGAAGGCTGCGGCTCGGCGCGCGCTTCGACATCAAGGAATTCCACGACGTCGTGCTGCGGAACGGTGCGCTCCCGCTTCCCATCCTGCGCCAGGAGGTCGAGACGTACTACGCGGAGCGCGAGCGGGCGAAGTAAGGGCTGGACAACTGGTCGTGCTGTCGTCCGTCTCGCGCCGCGGGTTTCCGGAGTGCCCTGCACTCCGCCTGGCGGGTCAGCGAGAGGGACCCCGCCTGCTCACATCACCACGAAGCGGATACGCTCGAACGATTTTCCGGCACATTCCGGAGATCTCCGGAAGGTACGTCTGATCGATCCCGTACTCGAATGAGTGGCTCTGGGTCAGGTGCTCGGGCGTGATGTGGACCGTTACGCTCAGGTGACCGAATCTGTCGATCGGGCGGATCAGGACCTTGAGTTCCGGCTCGAGGGGCTTCAATTCGGCCGCCTCGGCGCGTTTCTCACGGAGATCGTCGCATCGATCCGCGAAGCCAACGATGTCCGAGACCATGAGGATCGCTCCAGATGCCCAGACGCTGGCGCCCGCGGCGCCACAGTGCGCAGTGACGCGAAGCCAGTTTCCGTCCCAGTAATCTGTCGAATCAGGAAACTGGTACCCGTGAACCCAAATTTGGAGCCCATCGATTCTGAGGTCGGGATCGCCAAGCTCTTCGGGCTTTGGGAGGGCCATCTTCGCTCTTCCTGAGCGTACTACCTCAGGATCGCGAGCCTTCGCACGGCGCGCTGGCTCGCGCCCTCCGGCCTCCATCTCGCCGTCCCAGAGCGTGCGCACCAGGCGGCCGTCCACGTCGAAGGCCGCGAGACGGGCGCGCCCACGGCGCGGCAGCGCGAGCGTGGCCGTGGCGCTCCCGGACGTCGGGTTGGGCCGGACCTCCTGGATCGCGAACGCCGCAGCCGCCGCCGGCCCGCCGGGCACGTACACGGTCCCGCCGCTCAGGGGAGTGAGGCGGAGCGACGTGACCGCCATCCCCGTCGGCTGTTGAGCAGAGTCCACGAGCAGGATCGTGCCGTCCTCGCGATACGTGTCGCCGGATCCCGCAGGCACCTGGTGAACGGTGCCGCCGAGGAGGGCCCGCTGCTGGAGGTGAGCCACCGGCTTGCCCGGGATGGTGAGCGTGACCTGAACCGATGAGAACTTGCCGGCGCCTGTGCCGACCGGAGTGAACGGAGGCACGTCGAGCAGGCCCGGGGTGTAGTTCACGGACTCCTCGATCTCGCCCGCCGAGAGGGTGTCCGCGAGGTGGATCGTCACCGGGCCGGGGATGCGCCCGAACAGGCCACCCGGCGATGTGAGGTCCATCTGGGTGAGCTTG
>VBOS01000316.1 GCA_005893185.1 Candidatus Eiseniibacteriota bacterium | reverse complement strand
CGATTGCTTCCGGCCGGAGCGACAGTTGCCGGGCGGGACTTTCACCCGCTGGGTGCGTGCGTCTTTCCACGGCGCACCCTCAGAATGGGCCTACAGAGAACGATCCAGAGGGGCCAGGCCGGCCGGAAGCAAGGAGAAGGGCGGCGGGGGGGAATCGCGGGAATTCAAATCACCGGGGCAAATCACCGGGGCCGCGAGCGCGGTACACCGGCCCGCTCCAGGTTCCGGAGGGGACGCCGTGAGGACGGGGGCCGCGCGGAAAAAACAGCGCGGGGCCCGTCAGGGCCCCCGCGCTAGCTGCTGGAGTATTGCAGGGGCCGCGCCCGCATCCGACTCCCGGCAGCTAAACTCCTTCCATCTGGACTGGCAGGCCTCTCGTTTGTCCGCAGCGAGAACTCACGAAAGGCCCCCAGCGCATCACCGCTCCGCTCGCACACGCGGCGCTTGCACCGGACTCCGGCTCCCAGCCGCGCGGCCCCGGCGAAGATCGCAAGAAGCAGTGCCTCGGGGGGAGGACTTCAGCCGGGAGCCGCGCAACGGCACTCCGACTGACGAGCAAGCGGGATGCCAACCCTTGGCGCTCGAACGCTCGCTGCGAAATTGTGCGTTAGAGAGGGAGGTCTACCGAGGGCACGGTGGAGCGTCAAAAAGGGTCAGGAAGATTCTACAAGCTGCCATCCAGAACGTGCCGGTCCTCGGCGTGGCCGACCTGCTCCACATCATGGCAGACACTCAGCCGCTGATCCCGAGCACATGCGCCGCGGCTTTTGAGCGCGGGACGGTGGGGCGTAAGCTCGGCGGGTCGATCTCGCTCTGCGGGTTCCTCACCGTGCGGCCGATGCCGGCGCGGGAGGAGCGCGGCGCGCGCCATCCACCCGGAGGTGACCTGTATGCAGCCGGCCTATCTGTACACCGGGCTCCAGCTCCGCGCACAGCTGCTCGTGGTCGCGCTCGGCCTGCTGGTGCTGCTGTTCGTCCTGAACCAGGTCCGCCGCAAGAAGATCCGTGAGGAGTACTCGCTGCTGTGGATCTTCTCGGCGACCGTGCTGGTCCTGAGCGCGACCTTCATCAAGAGCGTCGAGAAGCTCTCTCACCTCGTCGGGATCTACTACCCGCCGGCGTTCCTGTTCCTGATCGCGATCCTGATGGTGATGGTGCTCCAGTTCCACTTCTCCACGGTCATCTCCACCCTGCGCGAGCAGAACAAGAACCTCACGCAGGACCTCGGCATCCTCGAGACCGAGGTGAAGGCGCTGCGGCAGGCGCTCGAAGCTGGCGGGACGCGGAGCTGATCCGGTGACGGCGGAGGGCGCCGGCCGCGCGCCGCGGGACGAGCGCCCGTTCGCGGGCGAACGGCAGGCGCCGAACCCGACCACGCGCGAGGCGGAGAGCTTCGCGCGCTACATGATCGGCGAGCCGCCGGCGCCCGCGGAGGTCGAGCGCTACCGTCGCGCGGTCGAGATCCGCGATGCCGCGCCACGCACCGAGCGCTATCGCAGGCTGCTCGAATGCATGATCAGGCGCCCGTGGACGATCGGCCCGCTGGACGCGGGGCTCGCGCTCGTCGATCCGGAATCGCCCGTGCGCTTCCGGCTGTGCCTGATGCTGGCTGTGCTCGAGGCCTCGCCCGCGCACTGCCGCCGCTTCCTCCCCGCGCCCTACCCGAAGGCGGCGCTCTTGGGCCTGGCGCTACGCATGGCGGTGGCCGCCGCGCGTTCGGTGCTCGGCATCGCGATGGTGAGGACCTGGGGCGTGCTGTGGAGGTGATCCACGACCACGTCGTCGTGGGCTCCGGGATGACCGGGGCCCACGCGGCGCAGACGCTCGTCGAGCGCGGTCGCCGGGTGCTGATGCTGGACGTCGGCGTGCGCGAGACGCGCTACGCGCCGCTCGTGCCGGCTTCCGACTTCGTCACGGTGCGCGAGAGCGATCCCGAGCAACACCGCTACTTCCTCGGCGACCGCTTCGAGGGGATCCCGTGGGGAGCGGCTGCGCACACGCTCACGCAGCCGCGCCAGCACCTGATCGAAGGCACCGATCGCTGGCTGCCGCTGCGCGCCCGGGCCTTCATGGGCATGGAGAGCCTGTGCTACGGCGGACTCGGCGCCGGCTGGGGGGCGGGCTGCGCGGTGTACACGGCGCCCGAGCTCTCCGCCATGGGGCTCAACCCAGCTACGATCGCGCCCGCCTACGAGCCGATCGGCCGGCGCATCGGGCTCGCGGCCCAGCGCGACGACGCCACGCCCTACTGCGGCGCGGGGCTCATGACGGTCCAGCCGCCGCTCCGGATGGACGGCAGCATCGCGGCGCTCTACGCGCAATACCAGCGCCGGCGCGACGCGATCCGCAGCACCGGGATCGTGATGGGCAAGATGCCCATGGCCGTGCTCACACAGGCGATGGCCGCGCGCGGCGGCACGCGCTATACGGACATGGAGTTCTGGGCCGACCATGACCTCGCGGTCTACCGCCCGTGGATGACGGTGGAGGACCTCAAGCGCAGCGCGGGCTTCGAGTACCGCGACGGGCGCCTCGTGGTCTCGTTCGCCGAGCGCAGCGATCACGTCGAGGTGCGCACCCGGCGCGTGGAGGATGGGGCGGATGAGATCCTCCGCGCGCGCCGGCTGGTGCTCGGCACGGGGACGCTCGGGACCGCGCGCATCGTGCTGCGCTCGCAGCCGGGCGATGAGGCGCTCCCGCTTCTCTCCAACCCCTACTGCATCGCGCCCGCCCTTCACATGCGCCGGCTCGGCGCAGCGATGGAGCGCGAGCGGACGAGCCTCGGCCAGCTCGAGATGTTCCTCGATCCGCGCGGCGACGGGCTCGACGTGCGCATGGTCTCGCTCTACACCTACCGCTCGCTCCTGCTCTTCAAGCTGGTGAAGGAGGTGCCTCTGGGATTCGCCGACGCCCGCGTGCTCATGCAGCGCCTGCTGCCGGCGATCGTGCTGGTCACGATCAACCATCCCGACCACGGATCGCCCGGCAAGCGCGTGCGCCGCGTTCCCGATCCGGCCTCGCCCACCGGCGACGCGCTCGAGGTGGACTACACGCTCGGCGCGGACGAGGCACGCGAGAACGAAGCAGGCGAGCGCCGTATCCTCGCGGCGCTCGCCAAGCTCGGCTGCCACGCGCTCAAGCGCCAGAAGATGACGGCCGGCTCGACGGTCCACTACGCCGGCACGCTGCCGTTCGGGGACGGGGAACGGCGCTACACCCTGGCGGCCGACGGGCGGCTGGCCGGCACGCGCCGCGTGTTCGTGGCGGACGGCTCGCCGTTCCGCTACCTGCCCGGCAACGGCCTCACCTTCACGCTCATGGCGTGGGCGCACGTGGTGGCAGAAGGCCTGGCGCGGAGGAGCGATGGGGACTGAAGCGCGCGCGGCCGGAACGACGGTCGCGCCCGCGGCAGTGGGCGTGACCGGGGCGCGCGGCTTCATCGGCAGCCATCTCGTCCGCCACCTGGTTGCGCGCGGCTACTCGGTGCGCGCATTCGTGCGCGCGCCCGGCGCGCCCGGAGCTGGCGCAACGCCGAAGGCGGGCACCTCCCTGCCGGCGGGCGCCGTCGAGCGTCGCTTCGTGCTCCCCGACGGCCTCGACGAGCGCGACTTCGCGGGGGTCGGGGCGATCGTGCACGGGGCGCTGGTGGAATACGGGCGGGCGCATCGCGACGCCGACCGCGTGAACCGGGAAGGCTGCGAGCGCCTGATCGCCGCCGCCCGGCGGCA
>VBOS01000317.1 GCA_005893185.1 Candidatus Eiseniibacteriota bacterium | reverse complement strand
GACGCTCCGCCTCATCTCCGGTTTCCGTTGAGGCTGCGGAGGTAGCTCTCGATGAACACGCGGTACTGGGCGGGATAGCGGTCGGCCTCGGCCTTGAGCAGGTCGAGCCGCAGCCGGTCGGTCTCGCGCAGCATGTCGGCGGGGATCTCGGCGGGCGTGCGGCGCGCCAGGTCCTCGCCGGGGCGCGACTCGCGCTCGATGTCGAAGTCGCGGCGGTTGATCGAGCGCTGCGCGTCGAGCATGCGGGAGAGGATGCGCTGCTGGGTCTGCTGGGTCTCGCCCTCCGCGTTTCCGCTCTTCAGGGCCTCCTCGACCTCCTTCATCTCCTTCTGCGCCTGGTCGAGGCGCCCGAGCAGCTTCTGGCGCGCGTTCTCGTCGCGCTGCATCTCCTCGACCTGCTGGCGGATGCGGGCCTGCTCCTCGGCCAGCCGCTGCATCTCCGCCTGGTCGTCCGCCGACATGCGCATCTGCTCGCTCAGGCGCTGCGCGATGCGCTTGGTCTCGCGATTCACCTGGCCCTGGCGCTCCCCCATCTCGCCCATCTTCTCCGACATGCTCTTGCCTCCCCCGGGGGAGGGGCTGTTGCCGGGGTTCTGGCACATGGAGCCTTCGCTCTTGCGCAGCTCGAGCACGGCTTCGTTCAGCGCGTCGCTGCCCTCGCGCCCGGATTCCTCGCCGCGCTGGCGGTTCCCGGAGGCCAGGTCCTTGCCCGAGCTGGAGAGGCCTTCCATCGCGCGCCCCAGCGCCTGCCCCAGCTTGGGCGAGATGAACGGGGTCTTGGCGGCCAGCGTGTAGAGCGAGTCGGAGACGCGCGCCACGCCTTCCGAGAGGTCGGTCTGCCGGTCGGCGCGCTGCTCCGTGGGAGCGGGCGCCGCAAGGTTCTCCTCGGCCGCGCGCTGGAGCGAGTTCAAGTCCTGCGCCGCGCGCCGGACGGCCGCGAGGTTGGCGCCGTCGCGCTGCTGCGCGCGCTGCGCGAGCATGCTCTGGAGGCGCTCGGACGCGCGCTGGAGGCTCTGGCTCGCGCGCTTGCCCGACTGCGCCGCCTTCTGCCGCTCGAGCCGGCCCGCGGCGCGCGAGGCCTCACGCTGCGCGGGGCTCGCCTCCTGCTGCATGTCCTGGGCGCTCTGCTCCAGCGACTCCTGCTCCTGCTGCGAGTCCAGCTCCTGCTCCATCTGCTTCACGTCCTGAGCCAGCTCCTCGGTCTTCTCCGCGGCCTTCTCCTGCTCAGCGGCCAGCTCCTCTGCGCGCTCGCGCTCACGATCCGCGTTGTTCCGCTCTGAGTTCTTCTGCTGCTCCGAGCCCTTCGGCGGTTCGCCATCGGTGGGCTTGGAAGCTTCGGGAGAATTCTGCGGGTCGGTCTTCGCGCTCTCGGATTCGTGCTCCTTGTTCAGCGTCTCCTGCTTCCGGGTCAGCTCCTGCGCGCGCTGCGCCAGCGACTCCAGCTTCTCCTCCTGGCGCAGCAGCTTGAGCAGCGCGAGCGTTCGTTCCAGGTTCTCCAGCATCTCGCGGTTCTGGTCGCGCCATTGCGGGAGCTGCTGCTCGACCGGCCGGTGGTCGAGCCGCTCGAGTGACTCGCGCATGCGCTTCAGGGCCTCGCGGAACTCGGGCGACTGGATCTGCTGCAGCAGCTCCGCCATCTCCTTGAGCTTGGCGGTGATCTGCTGGTTGAACGCTTCGCGCTCCGCGGCCTGCTCGATGCTCTCCCGCAGCTTCTCCGAGGCCTGGTCGATCTGCTGCGAGATGTCCTGCTGGCGGTCGAGCGCGTTCTTCAGCTCCTCGCTGCGCTCGTGGGTCGGGCTGGTCGAAGGTGTGGCGCGCTGCGTGGCCTGGCGGCTCATGTGGTCCAGCGACTTCTGCAGCTCGCGCGTCTTCTCGGCGGCCTTCTCGAGCGTGGTCTGGACTCCGCCCTGCGTCGCGTCCACGTGCTCGTAGAGCTCGGCGAGCGACGGGAAACGCAGCTCGAAGCCGGGCGAGACGGCGACGCCGCGCCCGGAAACCGCGTTGTCGTCGAACAGCTCGAAGCGGAACGTCGCGGTCTCACCGGGCAGGAGCGCCAGCGCCGAAGCGTCCCAGTGCCCCTCGTAGCGCGCCTCGCGCGGCTGCTTCTCGAAGCGCGCGAGCGGAACGTCGGTCCACGGCGCAGCGGAGTCCTTGCGGTACTGGAGGCGCAGCTCGGAGAGACCGAGATCGTCCTGTCCCAGCACCTCGAGCGGGAGCTGCTGGCCGGTCGGGAGGTCGAGGTCGCCCTCCGGCGTGCGCACAGCGATCACAGGCGGAGCGTCGGGCAGGGGCGTGATGCGGTAGCGGTAGCGGCCCTCGCCGCTCGAGGCGCGGGCCAGGAGCTCGTAGTCGCCCTCGCGATCCACGGCGATCTCGCCCCGCCAGCGGCGCGGCGTGAGCGCCGTGAAGCGCGCGGCCGCCCCGCCCGGGAGCTTGGCCGAGAGCGATTCGAGATCGCGGTCGAACGTGACCTCGATCCGGGCGCGTGCGCCCTTCAGGGCCGCGAGGTCGCCGCGCGTTGCTGCGCCGCGCTGCACCGGCAGGCGCGCGTAGGCCGGGGCCTGGATCTCGTACTCGAACGAGAGCGGCGCCGGCTCGCCCGCCATCGTGATGCGGTAGCTCGGGCTCTCGGCGGAGGCGGCGCGCACCTTGTAGCTCTCCTCGCGCGTGAGCTGGGTGAGATCGAAGCGCCAGCGGCGCTCGCCGCCGGGCGCGACGCCCTCAGCCACCGCCTCGACCGCCGGGCCGCCACGCACGATGCGCGGGCGCTGCGCCGAGTTCCACACCCGCGCGCGCACAGCCAGCGCCGCCCCGGGGGTGACGCGCACAGATCCCGGCTCGACCGCGAGACGCACGGGAGGAGCGGCCAGCGCGGGGTTCCAGAGCGTGCGCCACGAGCGCCCGGCCCGCTCCGGGCTCGCAACGCCCAGCGCCAGCAGCGCCGCCAGAGCCATGGCGAGGACGGCGCCGGGGATGAGCGGCTCGAGTCGGGGGCGCAGCGCTTCGAGGGGCACGGCGTCGATGCGACGCGCGGTCTCCTGCTGGAGCGCGAGCGCCAGCTCGGCCGATGTGTCACGCGGCGGCCGGCGCTCGAAGTCGAGCGCGTTCCGGAGCCAGGAGCGGATCTCGGGGAAGCGCTGCTCGATGCGCTCGAGATAGTCGTCGAAGCCGAGCGAGAGACGGCGCGCGGCCGCCGCCGACCAGGCGAGTGCTGCGAGCACGAAGATGGCGAAGCACACGAGCCGCGCCCAGGCCGCGGCCGTTCCGCCTGCGAGGAAGGCGCCCGCAGCGACCGCGAGCGCCAGGGCCAGGGCACCGGCCGCAGATGCGCGGAGCGCCACGCGCAGCGCCAGCGCCAGGATGCGGGCGCGGTAGCGCCCCGCGAGGGCTCGAGTCAGCGGGTATTCGCGCGGGCGGATGGTCATAGGGTTCGTGCCGCCCGGGGCGGGGCGGCGTCAGTGGGTGAGAGCGTAGTGCACGATGTCGATCGCCGAGCGCATCGCGGCCTCGCGCTTGTCCGGGGGATCGTGATGGATCTCCTCGTCCTCAAGGCCGTCTCCCAGGTCGCAATCGAAGCTAAAGAATACAACCAGTCTTCCATCGTAGACAATGCCGAACCCCTTGGCTGGGCCCCCATCGTGCTCATGAATCTTCGGCAACCCGCCGGGGAAATCGTAAAGCTGGTGAAAAATCGGGTGGGAGAAGGGTAGCTCGACGAGGGCTGCGTCGGGGAAGACCCGCTTCATCTCGCGCCGGAACGATGGCTCGATGCCGAAATCGTCGTCCACCCACAGGAAGCCCCCCGAGGTCAGGTAGCGCCTCAGGTTCGCGACCTCGGTCGGCGTGAACTTCATGTTCCCGTGGCCGCATGCGAAGACGAACGGGTACTGGAAGAGCGCGGCGGCGCCGGGCTCGACCACCGCCTCCTTGTCGCCCGCCACCGGGACCGACGTGCGCTCCCGCAGCCCGCGCAGCAGGTTCACGAGCGATGTGCGGTCCTCGTACCAGTCGCCACCACCTCCGTACTTGAGGCGTGCGATCGAGAAGTCGCGCGCCCCCGGTGGCGGCGCGTCGGCGAAGGCGGCCGTGACCGCGAGGAGCGCGCAGATGAGGGCGAGGGCCCATCGGGAACGTGGCGCAGAAGGCCCACCGCTCGAGGGTGGCACTGCCACCCTGGGGGCCCGCGTCAAGCGCACTCGGGCGTGGGCCCTTCTCACCAGCGCAGGCTCGTCCCTCGGCCTGTTCCGCCCATCCCGCTCCCGAATTGGGCACCCATGCGATCGGTCGAGAACGAGAGCGGTATCGCGGAGCGTTGAGCTTCCCTCAGCCCGATCATCGAGCGCATCTGCGTGGAGAGCTGGGGGGCGCGTGCCGGCCGGGGGAAGACGTAGCCCCCGGTGAACCAGCCCGTGAAGGTCTTGGCATCGATCGGCAACCACGCAAAATCTCCGAGCGAGTAGCCGAGGAGTCTTCCCTGGCTGTCGAATGCGGAAATCCGGATGGTGAACGGGAACGTCCCACCCAGGAGCGTGAGGTAGCTCTCCCCGGGTCCTCCCAGCCCGGAAATGCAGCGGGTTCCCGGCGGGATAAAGGCCATGAAAAGATCGGACG
>VBOS01000315.1 GCA_005893185.1 Candidatus Eiseniibacteriota bacterium | reverse complement strand
GCAACGCGCTTCGAGATGACGCCGCGCCGGCTGCGCGCGGGCGCCGGAGTGGCGCGCCTCAAGTGGTCGCTGCCGTGGGAGCGGGCGCGAGTCTCGATCGAGGTCTACGACCTGGCTGGCCGCCGCGTGAGGCGCGCGCTTCCCGAGAGCGATTCGGCCGCGCGCGGCGAGTCCGACTGGAGCGTGGAGGGGCTGCCGCCCGGGCTCTACCTCGTGGCGCTGCTGGCGCGCGCCGAAACCGGGAATCAGGCGC
>VBOS01000314.1 GCA_005893185.1 Candidatus Eiseniibacteriota bacterium | reverse complement strand
CGTGAGCGCGAGGCTCGCGCCGCCCGGCACGCTCGCCACGCTCGCCACGCTCGCGTTCCTGCTCCGGTCGGTGTCCGCCAGCGCCCAGGACTTCGCGTCTCCTGCCCCGCCTGGGAGCTTCGCGACGCCCGCGATCTTCCTCGAGCACGGGCTACCAGCGCTGCCTGCCGCGCCCGCAGTGGAGGCCGTTGCGACGAGCTGGTACGGGATGCCGGAGCTCGCCACGCGGGCGGTGGCACTCTGCGCCGGGTGGCGCTCGGCGCGTGCGGCAGCCGGAATCTCCCGCACCGGCGGGTCCGAGCTGGGCTGGACGACAGCTGCGTTTGCGCTCGGCGTGGCCGTCCAAGGCGGGGGCGGCGCCCTGCGCGCAGCTGCCCGGCGTGACGCCGATCCCGCGCCGATCGACGCCGCGTTGGGACCCGGCGCGGGGCTCGAGGTGGGCGGCGGCGTGTGGGTCGAGGCCGGTGCCGGGATCACACTGATTGCATCGGCGCCCCAGATGTTCACGCACGGAGGTGCGCCCCCGCTCGGGCGCGGGCTCGAGATCGGCGCGAGCTGGGCCATGGACGACCTCTCGCTCCGGCTCACCCGCACGTCGGCTCGCGGCGGAGCCGGGGCCGCGCAGCACGAGGCCGGCCTCGCGCTCTCAGCCGGTGCGATCACCGTCTGGCTCGAAGCCCGCGACCTGCCGGCGCGCGGCGCTCTGGGGCTTTCCGCGCGCGCCCGCGCGGTCACCGTGGCGGGCGCGATCGAGAGCCATCCCGTGCTCGGGCAAACCGTCCGGATCGCGCTGATGCTGTCACGACCGCCCGCGCCGTGAAGCTGTGGACCGCTTCGGTCGTCGGGGCGCTTCTCATCGTCTTCTCGGCGCTCGCGCACGGGGACCCCGAGCCTCCGAAGGCGGTGGCAGCGCCCGACAGCCTCGCGCTCGAACCGCCACCCGAGGCTCCGGAAGGCTCGGACTTCGAGATCGAGCGCGCGGACTCGCTCGCGGATGCGAGCCTCGAGATCGGGTTCGGTGCCAGTGGGCGCTCGGGCGAGCGCCCGCGCGCCAGCCGGCGCGTCCGCTTTCGCGGGGACGGCGTGAGCGCCCAGGTGCGCGAGGGGGCGGGCGATCCGTTGGCGGGCGCCGCCCTCGATGCCCGTGCGGCAGGCGGCATGTGGCGCGCGGGACGGCTCGCGCCGCGCTGGGGCCGGGGTCTCGTGCTGGGCTCGGCCGGCAGTCCCTGGAGCCGCGCGGCGCTCGACCGCGGCGATGGCGCGCCCTACCGGGGCCGCGCAGGCGATGGGCTCTGGTACAGGCGTGCGGGGCCGATCGACCTCGAGGCGCTCGCCGGACGCTTCGCGCGGCGCGATCTGGCCTGCCTGCGCGTCGGAACGGCGGGCGCGGGCGTCGGGCTGCTGGGCGCGCGCGGCGGCGATCTCGAATGGAGCGTTGCGCTCGAGCGCCCGGGTGGGGATGGCGAGATCGCGATCGAGCGCTCCGGCCTGTGGCGGGCGGAGGCCGCGACCAGGCGCACGGTTGGGCGAGCTTCGCTCTCCGCCCAGGCCCGCGGCGGGAGCGAAGGCTTCCGCTCGCTTGCTGAGCCCGAGCGCAGTGGGCCGGCCCGCGCCGTGGCGGTGGGCTCAGATGCTCGGGCGGGCATCGCGGACCTGCGCGCGCTCGGTGCGCTGTGGCAGTTTCGCCCGGGGCTCGCGGGCGAGCGCGGCGCGCTTGAAGTGAGCCTCCATTTCGCCCAACATGATGCTCTGGCGCTCGGAGTCGAGGAGCAGCGGGGCGTGCGCCGCATCCCGTCGTCTGCGCGTTCGACGGCAGCGTCCGCCGCGCGCCGCGGAGCCTGGGCCGAGTGGCAAGGCGGACCACCTGGCTTGCGGCTCGCGCTGCGGCACGAGGCGTGGGGCCAGGATCGGCTCGCGCGCCACGCTGTGCGCGTCGTGAGCGCGGCGCGGGTGGAGGCGCAGGGCCCCTTCGGCACGGCGCTGGAGGTGGCGCACACCGTCTTTCACGCGCGGCGCGGCGAGAGCCTCTACCTCGCGGAGGCGGGAGCGGACCGGCTCATCCTGCGCGCGCTCGCAGGCAGCGGCGAGCGCACGCGGCTCGAGCTCAAGGCCCCCGTGGGCGGAGGTCGCTTGCGGGCCGCGCTGGAACTGGCGACCGCGGAGGGGAAGAGTCCGCGGCCGCGTTGGATGCTGGACTGGTCGCGGCGCGCGCGGGCCACCGCGCGCAGCCCGTGAACGTATGGCGGAGGACAGGGGCATGACTTTCGCGCAGCGCATGAGCCGGCTGGGAACCGAGACCGCATTCGAGGTGCTGGCCCGCGCCCGCACACTCGAGGCCCAGGGCAAGAAGGTGGTCCACCTCGAGATCGGCGAGCCGGACTTCGACACACCGCGCTTCATTCGCGCCGCCGCTGCGCGCGCGCTCGAGGAGGGCTTCACGCACTACGGTCCCTCGGCGGGGTTGCCCGAGTTCCGCAAGGTGATCGCCGAGCGCTGGAAGGCGGAGCGCGGCATTCCCTGCGACGCCGACAACGTCGTGGTCACGCCCGGCGCCAAGCCCATTATGTTCTTCACCATGCTCGCGCTGCTCGAAGAGGGCGACGAGGTGCTCTACCCCAACCCGGGATTCCCGATCTACGAGTCGGTCGCGAACTTTCTGAACGCCAGGGCCGTGCCGCTCCACCTGCGCGAGCAGAACGAGTTCGACCTCGATCTGCACGAGCTGGAGAAGAAGGTCACAGGGCGTACCAAGCTCCTGATCATCAACTCGCCGCACAATCCGAGCGGCGCGGCCTTGAAACCCGAGACCGTCGAGGGGATCGCTGCGCTCGCTCGCAAGCACCGCTTCTACATCCTCTCGGACGAGATCTACGCCCACATGCAGTACGAGGGCCGGCACCTCTCGATCGCGTCCCTGCCCGGAATGGCGGAGCGCACCATCGTGCTCGACGGCTTCTCCAAGACCTACGCCATGACCGGCTGGCGGCTCGGCTTCGGCATCATGGAGAAGGCGCTCGCGGTCCACGTCGCGCGGCTCATGACCAACTCCAACTCCTGCACGGCCACCTTCGTCCAGAAGGCCGGCCAGGCCGCGCTCGAGGGCTCTCAGGACGAGGTGCGAGCGATGGTCGAGGAATTCCGGCAGCGGCGCGACACGATCCTGAAAGGGCTGAACGCGCTGCCCGGCGTGCGCTGCTTCAAGCCGCGCGGGGCCTTCTACGTGTTCCCCAACATCACCGGGACCGGCTACAAGAGCGCGGAGCTCGCGAACCAGCTGCTCAACGAGGCCGGCGTGGCCTGCCTGTCGGGCACGGCGTTCGGGGCCTTCGGCGAGGGCTTCCTGCGTCTGTCCTACGCCAACAGCCAGGAGAACATCCGCACGGCGCTCCACAGCATCGGCGAGTTCCTCTCGGTGCGCGCGAAGTAGCGGGCGACGGCGGGACCGCGCCTCGTGTCGCCCCGTCGCCGCGGTTGACGCCCTTGCCCGCGCGGTGGACGCCGCTGCGGCACGGCGCGCCACTCCCGCACGCGCCACCGCCTCCCGCGCGCCCCGGCACGCGTTCTGCAACGTGCCGGCTCGAGCCTCACCTGTTCCGCCCCCGCGACTCGCCCCCGTGGGGAATCGCTCCATGCGCCTTGCGCCCGCCGTCACATGCCTCGCCCTCGCCCTCCTTCTCCATCTCCCCGCCGCCACCTCAGCTTGCGCCGACACACCGCTCCGCCTCAACGAGATCATGGCGGGCCCGGCTCGCGACTGGGACGGCAGCGGAGCGTTCTCCTCGCGCGACGACGAGTGGGTCGAAGTCATGAACACCGGCGCCGCGGCGATCGACCTCTCGAGCTTCCTGATCACCGACGGCGATTCGATCCCGCGCTACGCGCTGTCGGGAGCCCTCGCCGCGGGCGGGCATCTGGTGATCTACGGCAAGACCTCCTACGACTGGGAGCATGCCACCGCCCACCCGGCCTTCGGGCTCTCGCTCTCGAACAGCGGCGACTCGGTCATGCTGTGGCATGTGGTCGGGGCCGAGACGCTGCTCGTGGACTCCTACAAGTACGCCAGCCACGAGGCCGCGGCCGACCGCGCCATCGGGCGGCATCCGGACGGGACCGGAGACTGGGTGATCTTCGACGGGCTCAATCCCTACACCGGCACCGCGCCGCCCCAGGGGAACAACTGCAATCCATCGCCGGCGGCTCCCAACCTGTGCGGCGAAACGCCGACGCGCTCGCTCACATGGGGGAGCGTGAAGAGCATGTACAAGTCGCGCTGAGGAGGCCGACACGGCGGCCGCCCGGAAGCCCGGCGCGGCCGCCGCGTCACGCGATGGAGAGTTGATGCATATGCATGCGTATGGCACTCTGATGCATATGAGAGCCACATTGAACATCGATGAGGCGCTCCTGTCTCAGGCCGCGAGGCTCACCGGGGTCTCGGAGAAGACCTCGCTCGTTCGCATGGGGCTCGAGGCATTGATCGCTCGGGAGAGCGCGCGGCGCCTCGCCCGGCTGGGGGGCACAGACAAGCGTTTGTCCCGGATCCGGAGACGCCGGCCTGACAACGTGTGACGTCCCGCCCGCGACCATCGGGGCGAAGTACATGCCCGAGCTGCGCCGCCTAACACGAGCAGGCCTTCTTGGGGTGGCCACGGAATCCACAGAGACAGGGATTCGTTGCCGCGGCGAACGGCACCCGCGCCGGCAACGCGCGCGTGCGGCCTCACAGCTCGGTCACGGGCAGGGCTCGGAATGAGTTGCCGAGGGGATAGCCCTGCGGCGCGCGACAGACGACGGCGCCGGAGGTGATCCGTGACCTGCCCACCACGTTGCGCACGAATTCGAGATTCACGGAATCCGCGGCGCTAGCGAGCTCGGTCCATTTCGCCTCGAACAGCTCCATGCGACCCCCCGACTCGGTCACGAAATCCACCTCGCGCGTCCGGTCGCGCCAGAAGAACAGGCTGCCCGCGCGCCCCGCCCGCCGCTCCCGATGACGAAGCTGAGCGAAGACGAACGTCTCCCACACAGCACCCGCCGCCGGCGAGTGTCTCAGCCCGTCTTCGGAGCGGATGTTCAGCAGCGCGCACAAGACTCCGGTGTCGGCGAGGTAGAGCTTGGGGCTCTTGACGATCGATCGGGTGCGGTTGGAGAACCACGGCTCCAGGAGAACGACCTGTCCCGACGCTTCGAGGACCGACAGCCACTGATTGGCCGTCGAGGGCGCGATCCCGACGTCGCGCGCCAGGTCGGCCTTGTTGAGGAGGTTGGCGGAGCGGAGCGCGCACGCGCGCAGGAATCGCTCGAAGTCGCGCAGGCTGCCGACGTTGGCGAGGGATCGCACGTCACGCTCGAGATAGGTGGCCAGGTACGAATTGTAGAAGGCGACGGGGTCGATCTCGGGGTTGGCGTGCAGCTCGGGAAACCCACCGCGCACCATGGCGGCCTCCAGGCGGGTCGAACGCATCGCGTTCTGAATCTCGGCGAGGGACAGGGTCTCCAGCTCGACGATGTCCGCTCGCCCCGCCAGGGACTCCGACACACCCTTCATCAGCGTGAATTTCTGCGAGCCGGTGAGCAGGTACTGGCCTGCGCGCTTGCGGCGGGCGTCGACGACCACCTTGAGGTGCCGGAACAACGCCGGTGCGTACTGCACCTCGTCGACGATCGCCGGAGCCGGATGACGGCTGAGGAAAGTCGCCGGCTCCTTCTCCGCCTGCTCGGCCTCGGTGGGCAGGTCGAGGGAGACGAAGGCATGGCGCGGAAACAAGCGCCGCAGGGTCGAGGTCTTACCGGTCTGACGGGCACCCGTCAGCACGACGACGGGGCGGGTTCGGGCCGAGCGCCGCAACCGGGATTCGACGTCGCGGGGGATCCACATGCGCTAAATATGCGACGCGGTCGGATATTTTGCAACCACGATTCGGCCGCCGATCCGCACGTCGCGGTCCACGTCGCGGTCCGGATTGACCCCGCCGCGAGCGCCGGTGTAGCCTCGAATCGTCGCGCACCCCTGCTCGGTGCCACCGGAGGAACCCGTGACCCCCGAAGCCCTTCCCGCCAGCGACGTCGACGCCCCTCACCGCGCCGGCCGGCTCCTGTGGCCGGTCGAAAAGCTCACCGAGAAGGCGCTCCACATCCGGCGGGACATCATCACGCTGCTCTGCAAGTCGCAGACCGGCCATTCCGGCGGGCCGCTTTCCACCACCGACTTCGGAACGGCCCTGTTCTTCCACGAGCTCAACGTCGACCCGGCGAACCCGAAGTGGCCGGAGCGCGACTACTGGCACTTCTCGATCGGCCACGTCACGCCCGTGATCTACTCGCTGATGGCCGAGCGCGGGTATTTCCCGCTGCGCGACCTGATGAAGTTCCGCGCGTTCGACGGCCACGCGCAGGGCCACCCCTCGGCCCACGACACGCCGGGCATCGAGGTCTCGGCGGGATCGCTCGGGCAGGGGCTCTCGGTGTGCTGCGGGGTCGCGATGGCTTCGCGCCTGGACAAGCATCCCCGCCGCGTCTACTGCGTCATGGGCGACGGCGAGCAGCAGGAGGGCCAGATCTGGGAGGCGTCCATGTTCGCCGCCCACTACAAGCTCGACAACCTGTGCGGGATGATCGACTACAACCGCAAGCAGATCGACGGCGACGTCCAGGACACGATGGGGATCAAGCCGCTGGCCGACAAGTGGCGGGCGTTCAACTGGAACGTGATCGAGTGCGACGGCCACGACATGGCGGAGATCCTGCGCGCGTTCGCGAAGGCGCGCGCCCACAAGGGCTCGCCGAGCTTGATCCTGGCCCATACGGTGATGGGGCAGGGGGTTTCGTACATGGCGGACGACTACCGCTGGCACGGCAAGCCTCCGAAGCCCGACCAGGCGGAGCAGGCGCTGAAGGAGCTCGGTACCAGCTACGCCGAGTGGTCGGCGCGGCTGCTGGCCGGCTGAGGCGCCGAATGAGCCCGACCGCCGCACGCCCGTCCGCCGCGCCCGAGAACCGCGTGACCACCGCGAGCATCACCCTGCCCGAGAAGGTCGAGATGAAGAAGACGCGCGAGGGCTTCGGACGCGCGCTGGTCGATCTCGGCGAGCAGGATCCGCGCATCGTGTCGCCGAGCGCTTCCCCGAGCGCTTTATCCAGGTCGGGATCGCTGAGCAGAACATGTGCGGCGTGGCCGCAGGGCTCGCGGCGATGGGCAAGGTCTCGTTCTTCGCGGCCTACGGAGCGTTCGCATCCTGCCGCGCGGCCGACCAGATCCGGGTGACGGTCGCGTACACCATCCTCAACGTGGAGATCGGCGGCGCGCACGGGGGAATCTCGGTGGGGCCGGACGGCGCGACCCACCAGGCCATGGAGGAGATCAGCATCATCCGCTCGATCCCCAACATGAGCATGATCGTGCCGTGCGACTACTGGGAGACCTACAAGGCGACGGTGGCGGCGGCCAGGCATCGCGGCCCGGTCTACATCCGCTTCGGGCGCGAGGACGTCCCGGTGGTGACCGCGAAGGAGACGCCCTTCACGTTCGGCAAGGGCGAGGTGTTCGCCGAGGGCAACGACCTGACGCTCATCGCATGCGGGGTGATGGTCTACGAGGCGCTGCGCGCGCGGGAGACGCTGGCGCAGAGCGGCGTCTCCGCCCGGGTGGTTGACCTCCACACGGTGAAGCCGCTGGACCGCGCGCTGATCGAGCGCTGCGCGCGCGAGACGGGCGCGATCGTGACGGCCGAGGAGCACCAGGTGAACGGCGGCTTGGGCGGGGCGGTCTCCGAGGTCGTGGTGCAGACCTGCCCGGTGCCGATGGAGCTGGTGGCGGTGCACGACCGCTTCGGCCAGTCGGGCAAGCCCGCCGAGCTGATGGATGCCTTCGGCCTGCGCGCCCGGGACATCGTGGCCGCCGCCGAGCGCGCATTGAAGCGCAAGCGCGCCTGATCCCGCCGCGCGACTGACGCCCGCTTCCCACTCCGCGCCGCCGCCTGCCGGAGCCGTGCGTCGCTCCTCGCCGAGGTCAGGGCTTTGTGGCACACGACCAAGGCTGGATCGGATGTCAGGGAACTGGATAGGTCACCGTGTCGGCGACACGGGACACGAACGAGCGCGCGCACGGGAGGCTGAGGGACCAGACCCAATCGGGTGAGGCCGAGACCTGGACAGTTCGACATGCCCCCTGAACCGGACGACATGCCGATCTCGACGCAGCTTGGATCTTGTCCCGCGCCAGGGCGAGGAGTAGCCTTAGTCATGGTGCGGGGCTTGTGACGCGAACCCTCGGTCCGCTCCGCCACAGCCCACGCATCGAGTCATGACGTCCGCGATGAAGCGAGGCCGCCATGGGGTGCCAAGGATGAGCGAGAAGACTCTCTGCGCCTGGGTGATGCTCGTTTTCGCCATCGTTCCGTGCGACAAGGCATGGAGCGACGAGCAGGCGCCCCGTGAGTACTGCGGCATCAACATCCCTCCCGATGAGGCCACGGGCTCCGTGCCCCTGCCCGAGGGCGACGTCTTCTGCCCCCTGATCGCCGATCCCAAGGCGGTCTATTCGTACATCGCCTATGTGCGGGGCACCTCTTCGTCTCCGCTGGGGACCAACCTCGGGTCGGTCGGAATCGGCGATCGCTTCGGCCTATTTCGCTGGGGCGGCCCTCGCCCCGGAGAGGGATTCCAGATCAGCATGGAGGGCGGTGTCTTTGCCCAGTTCGATCTCAACACACCCTCCGACGACCTGATCAACGCGGATTACCTTGTCGCTCTGCCGATGACCTTCCGCCGGGACGGGGTCTCGGTTCGCCTGCGTCTCTACCATCAGAGCTCGCATCTCGGGGACGAATTCGTGCTTCGCTCGCGGATCCCGCGCGAGAACTTCTCGTTCCAGTCCGTGGAAGGGATCCTGTCCTTCGATCGCGGTCCGCTCCGTCTCTACGCCGGCGGCGAGGATTTGTTCGGCGCCAACCCGGGCAACGTCGAGACCTGGCTGCTCCATGGCGGCGTGGAGTTCCGGCAAAGGGCATCGGTGCTGCGCCTGGGACAATTCGCGAGCCTTCGGCTGGTGGCCGGTGGGGACGTCAAGGCGGTGGAGGACCTCAACTGGCAGCCGGCCTGGAGTGCGGTGGCCGGGATCGAGGTGGGCAGTCCTCATGAGGGGCTGCATGCGTCGCGGCGCTGGAGCCTGCTCGCCCACTACTACAACGGCCCTTCGCCGTATGGGCAGTTCTTCCGCTCGGGCGTCGAGTACTACGGCGTCGGCCTACATTTCGCTCTGTAGATAGCGGCACTGAACGAGGCATCGGTTCATGATCGGCCTCGATCCTGAGCGTGCGAGGGTCGGCGGTTGAATTCGAGCGGCTCGTCTCACACCTCGAGCAACCGGTGGCGGACCTCGTGCTGGCGTCCATCCTCCGAGCCCGCTATGATGCCCCTCCCGAATGAGCCGTGTACGCCTCCATTACGATGTCGTTGCCCTTGATGATCTGGCCCGTGCGGTTGCACTTGCGGAGGGCGCGAGTGGTACGTTAGCGGTACGTTCCGAGTCTGATCCCGAGCCAGATGGAAAGACCGGCACGTAGTTTCAATCAGTTACGACCGTGCGGAAGTGGCGGAACTGGCAGACGCACTAGATTCAGGTTCTAGCGCCCGAAAGGGTGTGGGGGTTCAAATCCCCCCTTCCGCACCACTGCCCTGCCCTGTCCCTCGAGCCCCGCACCAGCCAACGCGCCGCGTCCCTCAGGAGTCATGGCCAAAGAGGACCAGCCTGCCGAGCGGGTCGTCGCGCACAATCGACGCGCGCGGCACGACTACGCCATCCTCGAGACCGTGGAGGCCGGGCTGGTGCTGACCGGCACCGAGGTGAAGAGCCTGCGCGCCGGCAAGGCGAGCCTGGCCGAGGCCTACGCCACGGTGGAGGGGAAGGAGGCCGTGGTCCGCCAGCTCCACATTCCGCCCTACGAGCAGGGCAATCGCTGGAATCCCGACCCGGTGCGGGCGCGCAAGCTGCTCCTCCACAGGGCGGAGATCGAGAAGCTCGCCGCCGCCGTGGCCCGCAAGGGCCACACCATCGTTCCGCTCAAGCTCTACTTCTCGAAGGGCTACGCCAAGCTGCTGCTCGGCGTCGCGCGCGGCAAGCAAACCCACGACAAGCGCCACGCGATCGCCGAGCGGGACGCGCGGCGCGAGGTGGAGCGCGCGCGGCGGGGCGGGGAGCGGGGCGAGTGAGCCCCCCCGCCGCCGCCCGCTTCGCTCCGATCGTCGGGCTCGCGCTCGCCACGCTCGCGCTCTTCGTTGCCGTCGCGCCGCGCGCGGCGCGCGCCGATGCGCCGGAGACCGTGCCTGTGACGCGCGTCGACGGCGTGCCTCATCTCGGCGCCGCCGAGCTGGCGCAGCTCCTCTCGGCCGCGAAGTTCTGGCGGCCGGAGGTCCGCAAGCTCGTGCTCAAGAGCGGCAGCCACCAGATCGTGCTCACAGTGGACAACCCGTTCGTGGTCACAGACGACCGCACCGTGCGGCTCACAACGCCCGTGCTCTCGATGCGCGGCGAGATCCTGGTTCCGGTCGAGCTGCTGGAATCGCTGCCGCGTGATTCCACGCTCTCACGCCTCTTCTACGATGCGCGGCGCGGCCGCGTGGTCGTGGTCGTAGCGGACGCGAGCATCGCGAACCGCTCGCGCCAGCACTTCCGGGTGCGGCTCGACGGCTACTTCATGGGACAGCTCCCCGACACCCTTCCCGGGGACGGCCTGGTCCGCGGGCTGCGCTCGATTCCGGCTGTGGCCGGCAGCGCGTTCGAGATGGAGGTCTCGTCCCAGGCCGAGGCCTACCGCGTCGTGCGCGAGCCGCGCGCGGGGCGCATCGTGATCGAGCTCTCGAAGCAGCCCGGCCCCGGGCTCGATGCGTTCGCGCCCGAGGGCCTGCGCGGCGCGCGCACGCTCCGGGTCGTGGCGCTCGATCCCGGCCACGGCGGCAGCGACGCGGGCGTGACGGTGGGCGACGTGGTCGAGAAGGATCTCACGCTGGCGCTCGCCCGCCAGCTCAAGACAAACCGCCAACCGCGCGCGGGCCGACCTCGTGCTCTCGCTCCACTTCGACGGGTTCCCGGACCCCAAGGCGCGCGGTGCGACCGCGTATTGCCCGCCCGCCACCTTCGGGGCCGCGGGCGCCGAGGCCCACGCGGGATCGGCGCGCCCGATCCTGGTGATGCCGTGGAGCGACGTCGCGACGCGCTACGCGGTCGATGCGCGCGCGCTCGCGGAAGCCGTGCTCGGCGTCATGGAGCTCAAGGGCCTGGGACCGAGTCGGCTGCGCGAGCTGCTCGCGCTCAACCTGCTGGGCGTCAACGCTCCCGGCATCGTTCTGGAGTGCGCCACCCTCACCGCGCCGCGCGACCGGGCGCGAGTGACCGGGTCGCGCGGTCTCGCGGAGCTTGCGGCGGCCATCGCGGACGGCATCGTGGCCTACCAGCGGAACGACTGACGTGAAGCGGTTCCTCCTGGTTGTCGCCCTGATTCTCGCTGTGCTAGCGTGGGCCGTCGTGCGCTGGAAGGGGCGTCCGCGCCCTCCGGCGCCGCCGCCCGCGGCCGCGGACACTTCGAGCGCCGGCTTCCGCGCCGTGCGGCTCTACTTCGCTTCCGAGGGCGGCGACAGCCTGATGGCCGAGTCGCGCGAGATGGTCGAGCCTCCCATGCTGCGGGATCGGGTGGCCGCGCTGGTGCGCGAGCTGGACCGGGGGCCGACGCGCGGCGGAGTCGCGGTGTTGCCGGCGGGGACTTCGGTGCGCTTCGCCTACCTGGATGCCGACGGGCTGCTCACCGTGGATCTGTCACGCTCCTTCGTGCAGGAGTTCCGCGGCGGCGCCGGCGCCGAGTACCTCGCTGTGGCTTCCCTGGTGCGCACGCTCGCGGTGAACGTGCCCGGCGTGAAGCGCCTGTTGCTGGTGTGCGGCGGGGAGCCGCTCGTGACACTCGGCGGACACGTACCGCTCGACCGGCCCATCGTAGCTTCGGACTTTCCATAAGGGACCCACGGGATGCCCGCCACCCACGATTCGCGACCCATCGGTGTCTTCGACTCAGGCCTCGGCGGCCTGACGTCCGTGCGCGAGCTGTTCCGCGCCCTGCCATCGGAGTCGGTGGTCTACTTCGGCGACACCGCACGCCTGCCGTACGGCGGCAAGTCGAGCGCGACGGTGATCCGCTTCAGCCTCGAGATCGCGGCCTTCCTCGTGAAGCAGAACATCAAGTGCCTGCTGGTGGCCTGCAACACTTCCTCTTCGTTCGCGCTCGAGATGTTGAGCCAGCGGCTCTCGATCCCGGTGATCGGCGTGATCGAGCCCGCCGTGCGCGCAGCGGTCGCAGCGAGCCCGCGCGGGCGTGTGGGGGTGATCGGCACGCTCGGCACGGTCGGCAGCGGAGCCTATGGCACCGCGATCGGGCGGGCGCTTCCGGGCGCCGCCGTGATCTCGCGCGCCTGCCCGCTGTTCGTGCCGCTGATCGAGGAAGGGTGGAGCGATCATCCGGTGACGCGGGC
>VBOS01000313.1 GCA_005893185.1 Candidatus Eiseniibacteriota bacterium | reverse complement strand
GATCGCGACCCTGGGATCCGCGCCGAATCCGGAGCTGGCGAAAGCCTTCGTGGACCTGGTGTTGTCGTCCGAGGGCCAGCGCATCCTGTCGAAATGGGGCTTCCTCTCCCCGACCCCGGCGAGTCCGTGATCCCGCCGCTCCCGCCTGCCGCCCCCCGTAGGCATCCGCCGGCCATTCTGATTCAGGCCGTCACCGGAGCTGCGTTGCTGCCAGTGGTCGCGTTGCTCGCGCTGCCGTTCCTGGCGCTCCTGCTTCGCACGTCGCCTGCCCTGCTGCTCGGTAGACTCGAGGAGCCGGTCGCTGGCGCGGCAAGCGTGTGCTCGAGGTGCTGGTCGACCTGCCGATGGTCCTGCCGCCGACGGTCGCGGGATTCGCGCTGCTGATGGCGTTCGGGCGCGCCGGCCTCGTGGGCCGCTCCCTGGGTGCGCTCGGTATCACGCTGCCTTTCACGACCGCCGGCGTGGTGGTGGCCCAGGTCTTCATGGCCCTGCCCTTCTTCATCGGCCCCGCCCGCGCCGGGATCGCAGGCGTCGACCGGCGCTTCGTCGAGGCCGCTGCGACGCTGCGAGCTTCCGACACGCGGACGTTCTTTCGCGTGATCCTGCCTCTCGCCATGCCGTCGATCCTCGCCGGGGCGACGATGAGCTGCGCCCGCGCGCTGGGCGAGTTCGGGGCGACCATCACGTTTGCCGGAAACCTGCCCGGCACGACGCAGACCATGCCCCTGGCGGTCTATCTCGCGCTGCAGTCGGATCTCGATGCGGCCGTCGTGCTCTCGGTGCTGCTGCTCGTGATGTCATTCGGCCTGCTGCTGGGGCTGCGCTCCGCTCCCCGCGGTTGGCTGTGGGCTCCGTCGAGGAGCGTTCCGTCCTGGTCCTGGTCGGCGAGAGCGGCTCGGGGAAGACGATGGTCCTTCGCCTCCTCGCCGGCCTCATGCGTCCCCTTCGCGGTGTGATCGCGACCGACGGAGGCGTGTGGTTCGATGGCGAATCGGGAACGTTTCTCCCCGCCCGCGACCGGCCCGTGGGCTACGTGGCTCAGGACTACGCGCTCTTCCCGCATCTTTCCGTCGCCGAGAACGTCGCATTCGGGCTCAAGGCGGTGGGCGCCGCGCGACGCGAGATCGGGGGGCGCGTGCACAGGGCGCTCGAGCGTCTCGACGCGGCTCCGCTCGCCGCGCGGCGGCCCCACGAGCTCTCGGGCGGGCAGCAGCAGCGCGTCGCGCTCGCACGCGCGCTCGTCCTCGAACCGGAGCTGCTGCTGCTCGACGAGCCGCTCTCGGCGCTGGATGTCCAGGCGCGCCGATCGGTTCGCGGCGAGCTGCGCCGCCTGCTCACGAGTCTGCCCTGCGCGACGGTGTACGTGACCCACAATCCGACCGAGGCCCTGGTGTTCGGCGACACCATCGCCGTGCTGGAGTCGGGGCGCATCAGCCAAAGCGGCACGCGCGGGGATCTGATGCGCAAGCCGCGCTCCGCATTCGCGGCCGAGTTCCTGGGCCTGAACTTGTTGCGCGGGACCGTCGTCGGACGCGAGCGGAGCGGACTGGTGCGCGTGAGCGTGAGGGGTGGGGAGCTTTTCGTGCCGCACGTCGAAGGTGAAGGCGAGGTCACCATGACGGTCCACCCGCGTGAGATCACGCTCGCGCTCGAGCGGCCGGCGGGGAGCGCCCGCAACGTCTTCGAGGGAGAGATCGAGGAAATCGTGCCCGAGCCCCCGGCGGGCGAGCTCGTGCGAATCTCGGTGGCCACGAGTCCCCCTCTGGTGGCGGAAGTGACTCGCGAATCGGTCGAAGCGCTGGGGCTCGGACCGGGCCGAAGAGTCCACGCCTCCTTCAAGGCGGCCGCCGTATCGGTTCAATAGCGCGGCCTCGATCGGACCGGCGGCGCCGGGGGCCGCCATCGCGAGGGCGGAACCTCAAGGACGCGCGGGCCCCGCCTCGTACTGCAGGATGAGCGTGTCGAGCGTGGCCGCGGCTCGCTCGAGATCGGGCGAGAGCTCGCCCGGCCCGGCGCGCGCCCGAGCCAGCGCGCGGCGGGCGGCGGCGGGATCGCCGGCGCGCAGCCACGCTTCGGCGCCTGTGAGCAGGTTCCTGCGATTGGGAAGCGCATCGAACGCGCGCTCGAAGTCGGCGCCGGCGGCAGCGTACTGGTCCCGCTCGGCGGCGTCGTACGCCAGGAACACGAACAGGCTGCTGCGCTGCTCGGCCGACAGCGAGCCCGATGCAGATGCTTCGGCCCGGAGCCGGGCGGCTCGCAGGTCCGCGTTGGCCACGATCCAGCCGCCGGCCTGCAGCACCAGCACCGGCAGCAGCACGATGAGCGCCCCGCGGAGCCGCGAGGTTGGCAGGCGCGAGAGCGCGAACGCAGCTGCCACGGTCAGGCCAAGGCCGAGCAGCGCAGCCAGGTCCCAGTCGCGGTGCGGGCCGAGCCCGCTGGGCGCAACGGGGTACACGAGCAGCGTCGGCGACAGCGACACCGCCGCGATCGCGAACCAGGGCAGCGTCGGGCTCCGCACGAAGGCCGCGAGAGCTTCGCGCCCCGCGAGAGCAGGCGCGAGCAGAGCGGGAGCTGCGACCACCGCCAGCAGCGAGAGGGCGTCGAGCGCAGGCGTGAGGCGCGGCCCGTGTGGCCCGGCCAGGCCCTGGAGCAACTCACGGCTGTCCCGCAGCGCCCCACCCGGCGGCATGACGGCCGTCAGGAACCCGGCGGCCGCCACCGCCTCCACGACCGTGAGGATCAGCAGCAGACGCCGGGCCTCGGTACGGTCTCCTTCGAGCGCGGGCGCCAGGCTGCGAGACAGCTGAGGCGCCAGCAGCACCAGCCCCAGTCGATGCGCGAGGAAGACCACGAGCCACATCCGCACAGCCGCCCACGTGCGGTCGAGCGGCGCGAGCATCATCGCCCACCACCACACAGCGGTCGCCAGCAGCACGCCCGCGGATTCCGCGTAGCCCGCGAACGCCTGCAGCAGCCCCGTCGCCGCCAGCACCGCCACGAAGGCCGGCTCGCATTCTTCGGCTGGGCGCAGAACGCGGGCCACACGCCAGAGACCGGCGAAGAACACCACCGCGAGCGCCAGCGAGAAAGCCGACACAGCTTCGGGCGCGGACCAGCCCCGGCGCGCGAGCGCGGTGGCGCCCACCAGGCCGGCGGCCAGATCCAGCGGCTGCGCGTGAAACGACTCGGCCCTCTCGCGCAACCCGGAGGGCCGCAGCTCGTTCGCCGCCTCGTGGGCGATCGCGCGCACGCGCAGCTGGGTGTCGCCGAGAAAGTGCATGCGCTCCCGCAAGGGGAACGCCAATG
>VBOS01000030.1 GCA_005893185.1 Candidatus Eiseniibacteriota bacterium | reverse complement strand
CCAGCTCCACGGTCGTCAGCGGAACCGTCGGGCGTCGATTGTCCCAGGCGAGGTAGAGCTCCAAGGCCACGAGCGGCACGACGACGGCGGCGAGCACGAGGATCAGGTTGATCGCGATGTCGCGCCGCCATCTCGTCTTCATGCCGGGGGTCATGCGCTCCAAGGCTCCTGTGCCGCGCGTCGAATCCATCGGCAGGCCCACCGGAGCGCGTCCGCGGCTTCGCCGAGGCCCGGCCGACCCACGAGGAATGGCACAGTACCGGGCGCAAACGGTGGCCGCAAGACCGTCGGCCGAGTGAACAGGGCGTCTGGTAACTAGGCTCCGTTCGAAAACGGCCGAGGGCAAGGCGTCGCGGTCGAGCGACGAGCGGAAATGTGGCCTTCAGGCCACTTTGGAGCGAGGAGCCGACCGCGCAACGCAGCCATCGGCCGTTCTCAAACGGAGCCTAGGGCGCCAGCGACGTGACGATCACGTTGTCGTAGTAGACCGTGCACTGCCCCGTGCCGCCGGTGTACGCGGCCAGGGCGATGCGGCCGCGAGTGGGTGCGCGGTGCGGGTCCTCGCGATCGATGAGAAGCGCGTCGTCGATCCACACGCGGTAGCGGTGCCCGCGCGCTTCGATCCGGATGTGGTGCCAGACGCCGTTCGCGTTCTGCACGTCGGCCCGGCCCATCTTCCACTCGCGACGGTGGAGGACCACGTCCTCGTAGCCGGGGCCGCGCAGATCCACCGCGATCCCGCTCTCGTCCTCGACCCGCACCACGACGCCCTTGTCCACGCCCCGCGCCGCGAGCACGTCCGCGTCCACCGCGTAATCGGTCCACGAGGGCGAGCCCGCGTAGATGAAGGAGCGGAGCTGGCGCCCGTCGGGAAGGTCCGCGCGCAGCGAGCCGTTGCGCACCGACCACACGCTGTCGCGGTCCGGAACCCAGCCGCGCAGCCCTTCGGAGAAGTCGCTGGCGAACAGCACGCCGATCTCGGGCGGCTTGAATTTCGGCGTGGTCGGCAGCCGCAGGTCGCGAACGGGGTCGTAGGTTGCCGCGATGCTGAGCGCCGCGATCAAGGCAATCGGCGCGAGCTTGAGATCGTAATCCAGCGTTCCGCCCACGACGGCGAGCCTCCCGGCATTCGCGAGAGAAGTCAATGGCGCCCCTGGCGCCCCGGACGGTTCCACACGTTTTCGGCAGGCTGCACCGTGACCTGTAGGGGCGGCCGCGCCGGGGCTGCGAGGGCATTGCGGCGGCCGCGAACCCCGCTGGCGGTTCTTCAAGAGGTCGGGTTACTCTTCGCCGCCTATGCCGAGCCGCAAGCGTTCCGTCGAGATCATCGGCGTACCCGTGGATCTGGGAGCGGGGCGCCGCGGCGTGGACATGGGGCCGTCGGCGATCCGCATCGCGGATCTCGAACCGCGGCTCGAGCAGCTCGGCCACAAGGTGCTGGATTCGGGCGACCTCGACGTGATGATCCCCGAGACGCAGAAGGTGGGAGCGGGGAAGCTGCGCTACAAGACGCCTGTGCTCGCGGCGTCCGAGGAGCTGCGCAAGATGGTCGAGAAGAGCCTTGCCGAGGGCCGGCTCCCGCTCGTGCTGGGCGGCGACCACAGCATCGCGATCGGCTCGGTCGCGGGATCCACCAACCATTTCGCACGCCAGGGCGAGACGCTCGGGCTCATCTGGTTCGACGCCCACGGCGACGCCAACACGCCGGATACCACGCCCTCCGGCAACATCCACGGGATGTCGCTCGCGGTCTGCCTCGGCCAGGGCGACCCGGACCTCGTGAACCTCGGCGAGCGCACGCCCAAGGTGCTCGCCCGCAACACCGTCCTGATCGGCATCCGCGACCTCGATCCCGGCGAGCGCGACATCCTGAAGAAGAGCGGCGTCACGGTCTACACCATGCGCGACCTCGACGAGCGCGGCATGCGCGACGTGGTGGACGAGGCCATCCGCCTCGCCAGCGACGGCACGGCCGGCGTCCACCTCTCGTTCGACCTCGACGTCGTGGATCCCGAGGATGCGCCCGGCACCGGCACGCCGGTGTGGGGTGGCATCACCTATCGCGAAGCGCATCTCGCGATGGAGATGATGAGCGACCGCGCCCAGATTGCGACCATCGACCTGGTCGAGGTGAACCCGGTGCTCGACACTCAGAACATGACCGGCATTCTCGCGGCCGAGCTCGCGCAGAGCCTGCTCGGGAAGCGGATCCTCTAGACCGTCCGCAGCGCCTGCGCGCCGAAGCGACCGAACCCATGCCGATGCTCCTTCAGGAGTCCGAGGTCGCGAGCCTCCTCCGCATGGAGGACCTGATCGACCTCATGGAGCGCACGCTCGCCGAGTTCTCATCGGGGCGCGCGCTGCAGCCGGTGCGCATCGCCATGCCGCTCGAGAAACACGGGGCATTCCTCGGCACCATGCCGGCGTACCTCGTCGACGCCGACGCGCTGGGAGTCAAGCTCGTCATCTCGCGACCATCCTGCTCTTCGATCCCGCGACCGGCGCGCTGCTCGCGATCATGGACGGTCGGCTCGTCACCGAGATGCGCACCGCCGCGGTCTCGGCCGCCGCCGCGCGCGCGCTGGCCCTGGCCGGTGCCGGAGACCTGGCGCTGCTGGGCTCCGGCGTCCAGGCGAAGAGCCATCTCGAGGCGTTTCGGTCTGTGCGCCCGCTGCGCCGCGTGCGCGTGTGGAGCCCGACGCGCGAGCACCGCGAGACCTTCGCGCGCGAGGAGTCCGCTCGTCACTCGTTGCCGGTCGAGGCGGGGGCGCGTGGCTCGCGCCCGGCGCCCACGTCACCGGAATCGGCGCGTTCCGGCCGGACTGGCGCGAGCTCGACGGAGAAGCCGTGCGCCGCGCCCGCGTCTACGTGGACTCGCGCGCCGGCGCAGCGGCCGAGGCCGGCGACCTGATCCAGGCCGAGCGTGAGCGTACGATCGGCCCCGACCACGTGCGCGGCGAAGTCGGCGAGGTGTTCGCGCGCACGCTCGCCGGCCGTGGCGAAGAGCACGAGGTCACGTTCTTCAAGTCGCTCGGGATGGCGGTCGAGGACGTGGCGACCGCGAAGCACGTCTTCCGGCTCGCGCGCGAGCGGGGGATGGGGCGCGACGTCTCCGTGTGAGCGCCTCCCAAGCCGCGATGACCGCGAGCCTCACCGACACGCTGTGCACCCGCTGCGGGCTCTGCTGTGATGGGACGCTGCTCGCCGACGTGGAGCTTGCCGGCCATCGCGAGATCGTTGCGCTCGAAGCGCTGGGGCTGGAAGTCGAGGAAGACGACGGAGCGGACCGCGCGCTGCTGCCGCTACCGTGCCGAGCGCTGCGCGGAACACGCTGCAATATCTACGCACATCGCCCGGATTGCTGCCGAACTTTCGAGTGCCGGCTGCTGCAGGAGGTCGGGCGCGGCCGCGTCTCGATCGAGCGGGCTCAGGAGACGATCGCCGATGCGCGGCGCAGGATCGCGCACATCCGCGGCCTTGTCGCGGCACTCGGAGGCCGGAGCGCCCACCTGCCTCTGAAGGAGCGCTGCCTCGAAGCGCTGGCGCGGTCCGAGGAGCTGCACGATGACCTCAAGTCGCGGCGAACGCGCGAGGAGCTGGAGGCGGCGATGACGTCCCTGGACCGGTTGATTCGGCGAGCATTCCTGGGCGCCCCGTACGATCGGCGCACGCGCGCGCTGCGCCCGCTTGATCGCATGTCCCGCCTGATTCAGATTGCGCCCCCGCGCCCGAGCGAACCGCGATCTTCGCGCTCGCGATCGCGGCCGGCGCCCCGCTCCTGCCGCGCAAGCTGGTGAAGCTCGGGCGCGAAGGCTACGTGTTCAGCCTGGTCGTCACATCTTCGCTCCTGGCGATCGTCACGGTTCCCGCCTGGATGGAGCTGCTTGGATCGCTGCTCGGCCGGGAGTCGGGCCCCGACGCGCGGGTGGTCACGCGACTCATCGCCAAAGCGTTCCTCGCTCCGCTCGCCCTGGGGATGCTGTTGCACTGGTTCCGCCCGCAGATCGCGGAGAAGACGTCGGAGTGGATTCTGGGCATGGCGACCGCCGTGCTCGCGATCGCGGGCGTCGCCTTGATCGTCTTGGGCAGCCGGCGCATGCTCGAGTTGGGCTGGGCATCGCTGCTGGCGCTCGCGGCCATGGCCCTCGTGGCGCTGGCCATCGGGCACTGGGTGGGCGGACCGGACCCGATCGATCGCAAGGCGCTGGCCGTCTCGTGCGCGACGCGCCACGTCGGGATCGCCATGCTCGTCGCATCTTCCGTGCAGGGCCCGCAGATCGCCAGCTTGGTATTCGCGTACATGGTGGCGGCCGCTCTCGCCACGACGGCGTACTTGAAGTGGGGGAGCCGGTCCAAGAACGGAGCGGTGGTTCGATGAACGATCCGCGAGGGGTGGGCGTTTGCCCGAGCTGCGGCCACTTGATCGAAAACCTGTCCTCTCCGTGCCCATCGTGTGGGGCGCAAGCGAGCTCCTCGGTGTCGCAGCTTCCGGGGAGTTCGCACCCGGGCAGGTGTTGGTCGGGCGCTACCGCATCATCGGAGTCCTGGCGCGCGGGGGTATGGGCGTGGTGTATCGCGCCGACGACCTCCAGCTCGAGCAGCCCGTCGCGATCAAGTTCCTGCCGCGTTCGCTCTTGAACGTGCCGGGCGCGCTCGAGAGGTTCCGAGCGGAGGTTCGCAACGCCCGCCAGGTCGCGCACCCCAACGTGTGCCGCGTCTACGACATCGGCGAAGCCGAGGGCCTCCCGTTCCTGACGATGGAGTTCGTCGACGGCGAGGACCTGGCGACGTTGCTCCACCGCATCGGCTCTTTGCCTGCGTCCAAGGCGAACGAGGTGGCCGGTCAGCTGTGCGCAGGGCTCGCGGCGGCTCACGACAAGGGCGTGCTCCACCGTGACCTCAAGCCCTCGAACGTCATGATCGACGGGGACGGCCGCGTCCGCATCACGGACTTCGGGCTGGCCGTGCGGATGGAGGAAGGCGCGGCAGACTTCGCCGGAACCCCGGCGTACATGGCGCCCGAGCAGTTCGAAGGCAGCCCGGTCACGGTACGTACCGACCTTTACTCGCTCGGCCTCATCCTCTACGAGATCTACACGGGGCGCCGGCCGTTCGACGCGACGAGCCTGGCGGACTGGCGGTCTCGCCACACGAAGTCGATCCCCGCGATGCCGGCGGGGAAGGAAGTTGCCGTCGATGAAACGGTGCAGCGGGCGATCCTGCGCTGTATCGAGAAGGACCCGGCGCGACGCCCCGCCTCCGCCCGCCAGCTCGCAGCTGCGCTGCCCGGAGGCGATCCGCTGGCGGCCGCATTGGCGGCGGGCGAGACGCCGTCGCCTGAAATGGTTGCCGACGCCGGCGGTGAAGGCGCGTTGCGCGGCGTTGGGCCCCTATTCGAGCGATCTCGGGCTCGCGCGCACGACTTTGAGCCCCGAAGTGCTGCGGGACCGCGCGAGCGAATGGCTCGATCGCTTCGGCTATGGCCGTGACGTCCTCGATCGCGGCAGCTGGGTGGAGCGGATCTATCCGGCTTTGCTCTACACCGCCAAGCACGCACCGTCGAAGCTGTGGCGGGCCAACTGGCGCCTGGGCCCGCCGTTCATGGTCGTGGTTCGCCAGAGTCCTCGATGGATGGTGGCCGGGGACATCCGCGGGCAGATCTCGTGGGAGGATCCGCCGGTCGACGTGTCCGGGATGACCACCGCTTGCGTCACGGCGACGGGGCGGCTGGTCTACCTCAGAGCCGTGCCTCCGCAGATCGACACATCGAGGACGCGGACCGAGTTCGATTGGCGCCGCCTGTTCGAGGCGTCCGAGGTCGACTTCTCGCGCTTTCGCTCCGTCCCGCCCTCATGGGTGCCGCCCGATGCCTACGATGCGCGCGGCGAGTGGGAGGGTACGATTCCCGAGTTGCCCGGCGTTCCGGTGCGCGTCGCGGCCGCAGCGTACGGTGGACGTCCGGTCTATTTCGAGATCATCGGTCCCTGGTCGCGCCCCGCGCGAATGGAACGCATCACGCCGACTCTGACCCGACGCATCTCGGGCTACACCGCCGGGGCGATGATCGCGGTGGGGGTGGCGGTGGCGCTGTTCCTCGTTCGGCGGAACCGACGACTCGGGCGCGGAGATCCGAAGGGAGCCGCGCGGCTCGCCGGCCTGCTGTTCGCGCTCACGATGTTCGCGTGGCTGGCGAGCGCTCATCACGTGCCGGCTCCGGATCTCGAAATCGGCGGCCTGATCGCGGCTTGCGCCGCGAGCCTCATGGCCGGCACGAGCTGCGCGGTGATGTACCTCGCGATCGAACCCTACGTCCGTCGCATCATGCCGGAACTGCTGATCGGCTGGGCTCGAACGCTCGAAGGACGGTTCAAGGATCCTCGTGTCGGCCGCGACGTGCTCATGGGCGCGGTCCTCGGCTGTACGAGCACCCTGCTTCTCCACCTCTCGAACGCCCTGCCCACCTGGATGCCGATCCTCGGCCAGACCACCGTGCCGCCGAGCTTCCCGTTTCTCCAAGGAGGCCGGGTGATGATCGGCGCACTGGCGGGCTTCGCGTCGAATTCGCTCGTGTTCGGGCTGCTGTTGCTGCTCGTACTGTTCCTGCTCCGCGTCGCGCTGCGGCGCACGTGGCCCAGCCTCGTGGCCATGATGGTGCTGCTCACGCTGCTGCAACTTGGCGGCGAGAACGTCGGTCTCGAAACACCGTTCGCGGTCCTGCAGGCCGTCTTAGGCACGTGGGCGGTCGGCCGGATCGGACTGCTGGGGGGTGCAGCCATGTGGCTGTATCGCCTCGTGCTCAGCGGCTTGCCATTGCCGCCCGCGGCTTCGGCGCCCTACACGCCGGCGACCCTGCTGCTGATCGGTCTCATGCTCGCATTGGCAGCGTACGCGCTTCGGATCTCCGTGGGATCGCGACCGCTGTTCTCGCTCGCGGCGCTCGAGGAATGATGGAAGCAAGCCTGGGTCGAGACTCACCCGCCGGTCTGCTCGCCTAACGCGAAGGCGCCGGCGACGAGCCCGAGCGCGAAGAGGCGCGAGAGCGTCTCGTGCGGTCAGCGCGCATCGACGAAGGATAGCCATGCGCCGGGCCGGACGGAAACCGGCGTTCCTGGGGCGCGACATCGGCAGCGAGTCCGGCCACCGTGCAGGATGCACGATGCCCGTCCGGCAATCATCAACTCTGCGCAACGATG
>VBOS01000312.1 GCA_005893185.1 Candidatus Eiseniibacteriota bacterium | reverse complement strand
GCTCCGAGAAGCCGAACACGCCGTTCCGGTAACCGACCACCTTGCCGCGCACCACGCAGTTGGCCGAGCGCTCGGGCACCACGCGCAAGTGGTTGTCCTGCACGAAGCGGGTGATCACCGCGTCCGTGATCTCCTGCGGCAGCGAATACTCCGTGGTGCCGTTCTCGAACACCGGGATCGCCACGGTCTTGAGGTGCGGCGGCAGCAGCGCGGTGCTCGTGCTGTAGGCGCACGATCCCGCGAGCGCGGCCAGCAGGCAGACTGCGGAATTCGTGCGCCAGTTCAAACGGGCCCTCAGGAGGCCTTCGGTAGCTTCTCCTCGTCGATGCGGAGCGTCCTCACCTCCGGGTTCAACTCGTAGAGCTTCATCCGGTAGCGCAGCTTGTCACGCTTGAGGTTGAGCACGTCCGCGGTGCGACTCTGGTTCCACTTCGTAGCATACGAGGCCCGCAGAATCAAGGATCGCTCCATCTCCTCGACCAACGTCTCGAATGGGATGCCGCCGCTCGGCAACGCCCCGCTCAGCAAGTCGTCGATGCGCTGGCCGAGCGTGCCCTCCGCCGCCGGTCGCGCGCGCGGCGTGAGCCGGAGGTGCTGGGGCTCGAGCACTTCGCCGTTCTCCAGCAGCACGGTGCGCTCGAACAGGTTGCGCAGCTCGCGGATGTTGCCGGGCCACGGGTAGTCCAGGAGCAGGCGCTCGGCCGGGGACGAGATGTCACGGAACGCCTTCTTGAACTGGCGCGCGAAGCGGTCCATGAAGAGCCGCGAGAGCGGGATGATGTCTTCCTTGCGTTCGCGGAGCGGCGGGACGTAGAGCGGCACGACCTTGAGCCGGTAGTAGAGATCCTCGCGAAACGCGCCCTCGCGCACGCGGAGCTCGAGGTCCTGGTTGGTCGCCGAGATGATGCGCAGGTTGACACTGATGTCCTTGGTGCCGCCCACGCGCCGGAAGTTGCGGCGCTCGAGCACGCGCAGCAGCTTCACCTGCAGCATCGGGCTCATCTCCCCGATCTCGTCCAGGAGCACGGTGCCGCCGTTCCCGACCTCCATGAGCCCGAGCTTCTGCGCCCGGGCGTCGGTGAAGGCGCCGCGCTCGTGGCCGAACAGCTCGGTCTCGAGCAGCTCGCTCGGGATGGCGGCGCAGTTGATCTCCACGAACGGCTGGTCGTGGCGTGCGCTGATCCGGTGGATCAGGTTGGCGAAGTACTCCTTGCCGGTGCCGCTCTCCCCCTCGATCAGGACGCTGGTGGTGTCCCCGAGCGCCACCTGCTCGGCGATCGCGTAGGCCTCCTGCATCGCCGGGCTCGCCGAATGGAGATAGTCCTCGTCGGCAAATGCCTTGTGGCGCAGCCGTCGGAGCTCGAGCCGGAGCTTCTGCGACTCGAGCGCCCGCGCGCCGAGCGCCAAGAGCTCCTCGTTTTGGAACGGCTTCTTCACGAACCAGAACGCGCCGGCGCTCATCGACTCGACCGCAGTCTCGAGGTCGCCGAAGGCGGTCATCAGGATGACTCCCACCTCGGGATCGGCGCGCTTGATATGCCGCAGGAGCTCGATCCCGCTTCCATCCGGGAGCTTGAGATCGAGCACGACCAGGTCGGGCATCTGGGCCTCGATCGCCTCTCGTGTCTCGCGCACCGAGCCGGTGGTCCGCACGGTGTAGCCCTCGGACTCGAAGGCCTTGCTGACGAAATGCCGGATCGAGTCCTGGTCGTCTACGACCAGCACTTGGGCCTTGCTCATGGATTTCCTCCCGACGGTTCCAGCGGCAGCTCGACCGTGATCGTGGTGCCGCGTCCTTCCTCGCTCTGGATCGTGACCGCGCCACCGTGGCGCTTCACGATGTCGTGGCTGATGTAGAGCCCGAGTCCACTGCCCTTGGGCTTGGTCGTGAAGAACGGCTCGAAGACGCGCTTCAAGTTCTCCGGGGCGATCCCGGTGCCCTGGTCCTCGACCCGGACCCTCACGGCCGGGATCAAGGTGCGCAGCCGCTCTTGGCGGCCCGCTGCGCGCGGCGGGCCCGCGCGCTCGATCGACACCTGAACCGTCCCCCCGGCTGGCGAATTCTCGATCGCGTTCTTCACCAGGTTGATGAACACCTGCTCCATCTGGTCGGCGTCATGGGGAACGGCCGGCGTGCGGGGTGCCACCGCCTGCCGCAAGACCACGCCGCGCTCGTCGGCCAGCCCCTGGACGCACTGGACCGCGCGCTTGACCGTGTCCACGAGCGGCGCCGGGTCGAGTCTCAGGCCCCGCGGGTGCGTGATGTCGAACAGGTCCTGGAGGATGCGGTCGAGTCGTCGGATCTCGTTCTGGATGAAGTCGAGATTCTCGCGCTGCGGGTCCTGGAACGGCATCGACCGCTCCAGGTACTGCACGCCCGCGCCGATCCCCGCCAGCGGATTCCGGATCTCGTGGGCCACGCTCGACGTGAAGCGCCCGAGCGCCGCGAGGCGGTCGAGGCGCCGCGCCTCCTCCTCCGCCCGCTTGATCGGCGCCAGGTCCACGAACGTGGCGACCACCCCGTAGACGCTGCGGCGGTCCTCGCGCAGGAGCGAGGTCGTGAAGCTCACGGGCGTGGGCGCGCCGTCGCGCGCGCGCAGCACGGTCTCCTCGCGGCGCACCGTGCGGCCGTGCTCGAGCGCGGCCCGCACCAGCGCATCTGCGTCGGGGCCGAACAAGGCGCCAAAGGGCTGGCCCATGGCCTCGGCCTCGGTGAAGCCCAGAAGCTCCTCGGCGGCGCGGTTGAAGCTCAGCACGTCGCCCTTCATGTTCACCGCCACCAGCGCGCTCGTCATGCTGTCGCGCACGTGCTCGCCGAAGCGCTGGCTGCGCCGCAGCTCCTCGAACAGCCGCGCGTTCTCGACCACCGGCGCCACCGAGAGCGCGATCGACTCGAGCAGCGCCACGTCGCGCCCGTCGTCCGGCGCAACGGCGACGCGACGCGCCATGCCGATCACGCCCAGCACCGGCATCAGGTCGCAGCGCAGGCAGTGGTGCTGGCGCTCCTCGCGCTCGGCCGTCCAGCCCTGGTCGTCGGGCGGCGGTGGAGGTGCGAAGAGCGCGGCGTCGCCCAGGATGCAGCGCGCTCCGCACAGCTCGTGCGCCTCGGTCGCCGGGGCCACCGGGTGGCTCCTCTGGAGCGGTACGCAGATCAAGTGCCCGATCTCGTGGAACACGTCCTGCAGCGGGTGCCCGTGCGGGAGCGCGGCCGGCACGTGGTGGCGCGGCGCGCGCTGCACCACGGTTCGATTGAGCCACAACGAGCGTGCCAGGGCCCCCTGCCCGCCGAGCAGCGGGATCTCGAGCACATCGCTGTGCTCGTGATCCCCGGAGCGGTGAGTCCACGTGCCCGTGAGCCTCGCGTTCTCGCGGTCGAGCAGCAGCAGGAACGCGTCGTCGAACGCGAACGCCCGGGTGAGGTAGCGCGTCACGGTCTTCGTGGTGTCGCCGTGGTCGAGCCGGCCCACCAGGCTGCTCGCCACCTCGCGCAGCGAGACCAACTGGATGTTGGCCTCGATCAGCCGCCGGTGACTGCGCTCCAGGTCGTCCGCCAGCTCGCGGAGCGTGTGCATGAGCGCCTCGCCATCGCCGGGTGCCAAAGCGGTCGGCGCCTCCGAGCGGTCGGAGAGGCCGCGCACCTCGCTCACCCTGCGCAAGAGCGCGCGCAGGTCATCTCGCCACACTTCGTGCATTGCGTGCCGATCGCCGCCGGCTCGCGGGGCTCTGCCGGGGCGGAGTTTTGTGTGGACGGCCGCACCGCCTCAGGGCGGGGAGGAGAAGTGGCGTGCCGCGATGATGTTTCCTAACCCTCTACGAACTCCCGAACGGATGATGCGACATAGCGAATCTGCTCCTCCGTGAGCTCCGGGTAGATCGGAAGCGCCAGCGTCTCGCGCGCGGCGGCTTCCGAGTGCGGCATGTCCCCGGGCTTGTAACCGAGCGAGGCGAAGCACTTCTGTAGGTGGAGCGGAATCGGGTAGTAGACCTCGGTTCCAATGCCGCGCTCGGCGAGATGGGCCTTGAGCGCGTCGCGCTTCGGGGCCCGGATGACGTACTGGTTTCCTCCGTGAGCTCCGGGTAGATCGGAAGCGCCAGCGTCTCGCGCGCGGCGGCTTCCGAGTGCGGCATGTCCCCGGGCTTGTAACCGAGCGAGGCGAAGCACTTCTGCAGATGGAGCGGAATCGGGTAGTAGACCTCGGTTCCAATGCCGCGCTCGGCGAGATGGGCCTTGAGCGCGTCGCGCTTCGGGGCCCGGATGACGTACTGGTTGTAGATGTGGCGCGCGCGCGCGTCGCGGGCTGGGCGCGTCACGGACGAGCCCTCGAACAGCCGGTCGTAGAGCGTCGCGTTCTTCGCGCGGCCCTCGCTCCAGCGATCGAGGTGACGCAGCTTCACGCGCAGGATCGCGGCCTGGAGCGCGTCGAGCCGCGAGTTCGTGCCGACAACCGCGTGGTGGTACTTCGGTCTGGCGCCGTGCTCGCGCAGCAGCCGCACGCGCTCGGCGAACTCCGCGTTCTGGCTCACCACCATCCCGCCGTCACCGGCCGCGCCGAGATTCTTGGACGGGAAGAACGAGAAGCATCCGAAGTCGCTCATCGAGCCGGCGCGACTGCCCTCCCACTCCGAGCCGATCGCCTGGGCCGCGTCCTCGATCAGCCACACCTTGCGCTTGTGGCAGATCGCCCGCACCGCCGTCATGTCGCAGCACTGCCCGTACAGGTGGACGACCATCACCGCCTTGGTGCGCGACGTGAAGGCTGCCTCGAGCTTGTGGGCGTCGAGATTGAAGGTGCGCGGGTCGATGTCCACGAACACGGGGGTGGCGCCATTGTTGACGACCGTCCCGGCGCTGGCGAAGAACGAGTAGGCGGAGGTGATCACCTCGTCCCCGGGTCCGATGTCGAGCGCCCACATCGAGAGCAGCAGCGCGTCGGTGCCCGACGCGCAGGCCACGGCATGCGCGCATTGCGAGTAGCGCGCGATCTCCTCCTCGAGGGCCGTGATCTCCGGCCCGCCGATGAAGCGCGTGCTCTCCATCACGCGGCGCACGGCATCGTCGAGGTCGGTGAGGATGTCGGCGTACTGGGCCTTGAGGTCGAGCAGTGGGACGGTCATCGCCGCCCGCGTCGGCATTGGGCTCATGGTATTCCTCCCCTTCTCGGCTGGGTCTGAAATCCTGCTCTTCAGACCGAGCCGGGGCTGGTCGTCACGCGTCCACCCAGCCCTGGTTCTCGAGCAGCTGCTCCACCGGCACCTCGCGCCACACCTTGGCCGGGGCGCCGAGCACGATGGTACGCGGCGGAACATCGCGCGTCACCACCGAGCCAGCGGCCACCAGGCCGTCCTCGCCGATCGTGATCCCCGGCAGCACCACAGAGCCCGCGCCGATCCGGCCGCCCTTCTTCACCCGCACGCCCTTGAAGTGCTTGAAGCGCTCGGCCGTGCGGCCCACGTAGTTGTCATTCGACGTCACGACGCCGGGGGCGACGAACACGCGGTCCTCCAGCTCCGAGTAGGCGGTGATGTAGCACTCGCTCTCCAGCTTGCAGTAGCGGCCGATCGTGCACACGTTCTCGACCGTGACCCCGCGCCCCACGATCGTGCCGCGTCCGATCGTGACGTTCTCTCGCACCGTGCACAGATCGGCGAGCAGCACCTTGGAGTCGATCGTGGCGCCGCGGTAGAGCACGACGCCGGTCCCGACGATGCACGAATCGCCGACCGTGAGCGGCGGGAGCGCCTGCTCTTTCGTCACCGCCGAGTTAGCGGCACGCATCGGCGTCTTGCCGAGCGTGGCGTGGTCGTCGATACGGACTTCCTTTCCAATGATGGTGTCGGCGTGAAAGACCACATGGTGCCCGATCACGCAACCCGCTCCGATGCGCACACCGGGCCCGAACACGCAGCCCTCGCCGTAGGTGGTGCCGGCGCCGAGACTCACGCTGGGATGGAGCGCGGTGCTCACGACACCCCTGCCGGCGCGCCGCCGACCGGCACCGGCACCCCGCCCTGGTCGAGCGAGGCCTGCGCCGCCGCCAGCACGCGCACCACCTTCAGGCCGTCCTCGCCGGGGGTGAGCGGCGTCTTGCGGTCGCGGATGCACTCGACGAAGTGCCTGCACTCGATCGCGAGCGGCTCCTGCAGCGAGATCTTCGGGATCACGATGTCGCCGCTGCGCACCGTGAGCGATTCGCCGTAGGAGACGATCTTCCCTTCGCGCTCCACGCCCTTGTCGTAGATCCGCACCTTCTCGCTCGCCTCCATGTCGTCGAACACCACCATCTTCTGGCTCCCCACCACCGTGAACTTGCGAAGCTTGTGGGGGTCGAGCCAGGAGACGTGAACGTGGGCCAGCTTGCCGCCCGGGAAGCGCAGGTCCACGAACACCACGTCCTCGACCTTGCCCTGGAGGAAGGCCGACCCGCGGGCCACCACGTCCGTGGGCTCGAGGTCGAGCAGGTGGAGGATCACCGAGAGGTCGTGGGGCGCGAAGCTCCACAGCGCGTTCTCGTCGCGCCGCACCTTCCCGAGATTCACGCGCTGCGAGTAGATGTAGTAGAGATCGCCGAGCTCGCCGCGTGCGATCATGTCCTTCAGGTAGCGCACCGCCGGATGGAAGAGAAGCAGGTGACCCACCATGAGGATGCGGTTGCGCTCGCGCGCGATGCGCACCAGCGTCTCGGCGTGCGTGACCTCGAGCGCCAGCGGCTTCTCGACGTAGACGTCCTTGCCGGCCTCGAGGAGGGTGCGCGCCAGCGAGTAGTGGCTCGCCGCCGACGCGCTCACCACCGCACCCTGTA
>VBOS01000311.1 GCA_005893185.1 Candidatus Eiseniibacteriota bacterium | reverse complement strand
GTCGCGCGCGCCGCGCACGGGACGTGCTCCCTCGACGCGGACCTCGGGGAGCGTGACCACCGTGTCGAGCACCGCCGGGGCGCGGGCCGAGTCGGAGGGCGTAACCGCCGACAGCGTGGCGAGAAGGCTCAGGACGATCACGGCGTCGCGCGCGCCTCAATCGAAAGGCCCTGCCTCCGCGCGCGAGCCGCAGGAGGAAGGGCCGAATGCGACACCGTCCACCGGCGACCGCTCTCTCGCGGAGCGTCACGGGCGATTGGCTTCCGGGCAGGTTTCCTGGCTCAGGGCCGCGTCGGGTCTCGCCTCGCCGATCCCTGCGATCGACGGCAAGCGAAGCCCGCGGAGCCCATCACAGTGGCGGGACCGCGGGGGATTCTCACCCCTCTTCCCTATTACCCCACCTCGCGTGGGCACCCGGAAGATTTCGTCAGCGAAGATGCGCGCGAGGAGCCCGCGAGTCAAGCGCGATCGGGCTCGCGGGAATTGGAGCCCGTGGAGTCGGACCCGCTCGCGGGGAGCGAGGCCGGGCCCATGCAAGGCCGCCGCTCGGCCTGCCGCGACTCCCTTTGTGCCCGTCTCCCGTGCAGAGTGCGGGCCCCTGTGCGAATCCCGCGTCGGCGAAGGGACGACGGTGCGGACCGCGCGCCGCGCAATTCGCGCGGACCGCGCCGCTTTCGAGGCGCCTCGCGGGTCCTCTCACCCGCGTTCGGGCTGCCCGCGTGGATTTCGCACTCCGATTGCGACGTTGGCCCTCTTCTTTCATAACACTACTCGCGGCCCTGGCATGCGGCCGAAAGTGGAGAGTGTCATGTTTCGCCCCAAGAGCATCCGCCCACTCGCGCTCGCGGCCGCGCTTGCGCTCCTCCCCCCCACCGGCGTCGCCCGCTCGCAGTGCCTGATCAGCGGCGACTCCAGCCTGTGCAACGGACCGGTTCAGCTCTGCGGCCCCGACGGGCTCTACGAGTACATGTGGACCGACCCCGCGGGTCACATGTCGTTCGACCGCTGCCTGATGGCAACGACGCCCGGAACCTACACGCTCACGCTCAACGACATGTCCGGCGCGACGTTCGGACCGTGCTCGAGGGCGGTCGATGCCGCCCAGCCGCCGCCGTGCGCGATCAGCGGGCCGGACTCGGCCTGCGCCGGAGCCAGCGTGGAGCTGTGCGGCCCGCAGGGACCGTTCACGTATGCGTGGACCGGCCCGAACGGGTTCGCGACCACGTCGGCCTGCGTGCAAGTGAGCGTCGGCGGCGTCTACCAGCTCTCGGTGTGGAGCTCGGGCTCGAATTGCCCGCCGTCCGTGTGCGAGCACGCCGTGGCGTTCGCGGGATGCGACATTTCTCCTCCGCCGCCACCTCCTCCACCGCCACCTCCGCCGCCGCCGCCGCCTCCTCCGCCGCCCGATGCGCCCCCGAACTGCCCGCGGGCGGCCTGGTTCTGGCTGCGGCAGTGCACGACGAGCCACGATGACGACGACAACGGGCCGAGCCTCGACCCGCAGCAGTTCACGCAGGTCGCAACGGCCGTGGACGGCGCCGCCGGGACCTTCAGCTGGTCGGACGCCCGCGATGGATTCTGCGCCGCGCTCCGTGCCCGCCCCATGACGCTGCGCGCGAGCGCGAAGCGTCAGTTCGCGACGGTGTGCGCGAACGTGTGCGCGGGCGATCTCGGCCTTCCGCCGGTCCGCGGCCGCGTGATCAAGCTCGACCGCTCGACCCGTTTCGTGTGGCGCGAGGTCTCCACCACCGTTGGCGATTGGCTGTCCGCCACCGACGTGCGGCTCGCCCAGCTCGAGCTTCTCCCGCTCGGGCGCGATGCGCGGGACGAATATCGCAGGATCATCCGGGTCGGTTGGCACATCAACCACGGCCACGGAATCGGCCCGGTGTGCGGCCGTCACATGACGGATGATGACCGAGCTGTGATGGACGGATTCGCGGACGACCCCGAGGAACCACTGGCGGCGTCGCTGATGGACGAGACCGAAAATGCGCCGGCGCGGGCGATCGGGACACCCAACCCGTTCTCGGTGACGACCACGGTCAGCTACTTCGTGGGCGGCGCGGCCGTGGAGGACGTGGCGGTCGCCGTGTACGACGTCGCCGGCCGCAAGGTGCGCGAGCTCGCACGCGGGCCGCAGGCGCCCGGCACGCATGTGTTGCGATGGGACGGCCTCGGCGATGACGGCTCGCAGGTGCGGAGTGGCGTCTACTTCCTGCGCGGCAGGATCGGCGCTCGGCCGCTCGCGGGGCAGCTCACGTTCCTGAAGTAGAAGGTCCGTCCAAGCTCCACGCTGTCCGCTGCGACCGCCTCCCGGAGGCGGTCGCAGCGTCATGCGCCGAACTCAGCGCTCCAGGCCGTCCACGCGCTCGCGCGCGCGCCGGAACACGTCGTGCCACATCGGACGCGTGAGCCGGCCGGTGTTCGTGTTCTGGCGACTCGGGTGGTAGGAGCAGAGCAGAACGCTCCCGCCGGGCAGCGCGAACTCCGCGCCGTGGGCGAAGCGCGGGCGCTCGCGCGGCCCCATGCGTTCCCACAGGCCCGACGCGCCGAGCCACGCGCGATGCGCGATGTGCCCGAGCGTGACGATCACGCGCACGTCTCGGAGCAGGCGGATCTCGGCCTCGAGGTACGGCCGACAGCGTGACAGCTCGCGCGGCGTGGGCCGGTTCGCGGGCGGTGCGCAGCGGGCGGCGGCTGTGACGTAGCAACCGGTGAGCGCCAGGCGGTCGCCGCGGCCCGTCGAGTCCGGCTGGTTCGAGAAGCCGAAGCGATGGAGCGCCTCGTAGAGCCAGCTTCCGCTCGAATCGCCCGTGAAGACGCGGCCCGTGCGGTTGCCGCCATGCGCCGCCGGCGCCAGGCCGATCACGAGCAGTCGCGCGCGCGGATCGCCGAAGCCGGGGACGGGCTTCCCCCAATAGGCCTGCGTGGCGAACGCGCGCTTCCGCTCGCGCGCGATCCGCTCGCAGTAGCGCCGCAGCCGCGGGCAGCGCTCGCACCCGATGACGGCGCGCTCGACGGCGGCGAGCGATGAGAACGTAGCCGGCGCATGAGCCGGACGCGCTCCGCCGGCCCCCGGAGCCCGCGGAGCGCGCCGGGCCCGAGCCACGCGAGCGGTCACCGCGACCCGAGCCACGAGAAGCGCGCGGTCGCCACGCCGCTGGCATCGGTCACGCGCACGAAGTAGATCCCGGGACGCGCGCGGCCGCCGTCCTCGCGCTCGCCGCTCCACGCGAACGGCCCCGCACCCGGCGTGAGCGCGCTCGACCATGCGCGGCGGCCCATCGTGTCCAGGATCTCGAGGCGCGCGCCGGCCCCGATGCCTGTGACGGAGAAGCGCACCGTGAAGCGCGCGGGGTTGGGGCCCACCGCCAGCACCGGGCCCGCCGACGGGTCGCGCTCGAGCTTGAGCAGCGCGAAATCGCCGGCATCGAGCGCGATGCGCACCTGCGTGACGCCCAGCGCCTCGGGCTCGGCCCGGACCTCGCTCCAGGAGCCGGCGGGGACGGCCTGCTTCCACGCCCGCCGCGTGCGCGGGAGAGACAGCACGATCGTGCGGGGGGCGAGCGAGTCGCTGTTCGCGATCAGCAGGTAGCGCTCGCCCGACCCGCCTGCGAACCGCCCGATCGCGGCGCGGCCTTCGACGTCGCGGACCCAGTCGTCGGGCGCGAACGGAGCCCCCCCGCGCGGCACCGAGCCGGCGTGCTGGGTCGAGATCCAGGTGAGCCCGGCCAGCGCCTCCCCCGCCGCGAGCACGCGCGGGTTGAAAGCAGCGAGCATGTCGTACCAGTGAGTGCGCGTTCCGTCGTACCCGATGATCGCCGGCTGCCAGGTGAAAGCGGGGTCGGGCGCCGGCGTCCAGTAGGTGAAGTAGCCGACGCCGCGCGCGCCGTAGGCCAGCAGCTGCGCGACCTCCCAGCGCAGCTCGCCGTCCTCGAGCCCGCGATACTGGAGGTGCTGGACCAGGAGCACGATCACCCAGAAGGGAATCCCGTACTCGTCCGACAGCGCGCGCATCGCCGCCGCGTTCTCGACGAACTGCTGGCGGTCGCTGCCGACCAGGAAGTCGTATTGGTTGTTCACGAGCACGCTGGGATGCACGGTCTCGATGAAGCTCCGCGCATAGGATTCCCAGGCCGCGCGGTTCCCGAACCAGTAGAGACCACGCAGGTCGTTCCACGCCGGATGGACGGGATCACGCGCGGCGAGGTCGGCGTAGATTTGCGCCAGCAGCGGGAAATCCTCGGGCGGCGGCTCGTCGGTGAAGTAGTAGCCCAGGAAGCCGGGCTCGCTCGCGTAGTCGGCGACGATCGTGTCGAGCAGCGCCATGGGCGCGCCGTGGTTGTAGACCCGGTCGAAGCGCTCGTCCCACGCCAGGCAGCGCACGCCGTGGTCCGCGGCGTATCGAATGCGCCGCAGATTGTCCTCGAAGCGGCCGGAATCGGCCCACGCGGGCAGCGCCACATCGAGCCCAGCCCCCGCCAGCTCGGCGATGCGCGCGTCCGTCGTGGAATCGTTCGGCGGGCTCACCCAGCCGAACAGGGCGAATCGCGGAAGGGAAGCCGATGCGAGTCGGGCCTGCGCGACGGCCTGCGCGCTCGCAGGCGCCGGCTGCGCCGCGCGATCGCCCCCCGAGCCGCCCAGCAGGGCAGCGAGCGAGAAGGTGCTCAACACCCGGGCCATCTGCACGACGCGCTCCGCTCGGCTTGCCTCACCGTGGGCCACAACCTAGAGTGCCCCGATGCTCGACCGGTTGCGCGATCTGCTGATCGGGGGCCCCAAGAATCTACTCGACCCGCGCATCCATCACACGCTCGCCCTGGTCGCTTTCTTTGCATGGGTCGGGCTTGGCTCCGACGGGCTTTCGTCCTCCTCTTACGGCCCGCAGGAGGCCTTCCTTCAGCTCGGAGTCCACCGGCACCTCGCGCTCTACCTGGTGGTGGCGGTGGTGCTCACGGTGTTCCTCATCTCCGCTTCCTACAGCCAGATCATCGAGCTGTTCCCGAGCGGCGGAGGCGGCTACCTGGTGGGCACCAAGCTGCTGGGCCCGGCCCCCGGAATCGTGTCGGGCTGCGCCCTGGTGGTGGACTACATCCTCACCATCGCGATCTCGGTCGCATCGGGATGCGAGGCGATCTTCTCGCTGCTGCCCGGACCGCTCCACATCCTCAAGCTCCCGGCGGAGTTCGTGTGCGTGGCGGGCCTGACCGCGCTCAACCTGCGGGGCGTCAAGGAATCGGTGCTGGTGCTCGTGCCGATCTTCATCAGTTTCATGCTGAGCCACATCCTGCTCATCCTGTACGGGATCTTCGGGCACGGCATGGCGTTCGGCGGCCTGATCGCGGCCACGGTTTCGGACACGCGGCTCGCGGTCTCCGATCTCGGGCTGGTCGGCGTGCTCGCGGTCTTCCTCCGCGCCTTCTCGCTGGGAGGCGGCACGTTCACCGGGATCGAGGCGGTGAGCAACAGCACCGACATCCTGCGTGAGCCGCGGGCCGAGACCGGCAAGCGCACGATGCTCTACATGGCGATCTCGCTCTCCTTCACGGCCGGAGGGATCCTGCTCTGCTACCTGCTCCACGACGTGCAGGAGGAGACGGGCAGGACCTTGAACGCGTCGCTCTGGAGTCTGCTGGCGGGCGGGTGGAAGATCGGCAGCCTGAACGTGGGTCCAGCGGTGGTCGCCATCACGCTGCTCTCCGAAGGCGCGCTGCTCTTCGTGGCCGCACAGACCGGGTTCGTGGCGGGGCCGCGCACGCTGGCTGCGATGGCCGTGGATCAGTGGGTCCCGAAGCGCTTCGCCCACCTCTCGGAGCGGCTCGTCACCCAGAACGGCATCATCTCGATGGGCGTGGCAGCGGCGATCGTGCTGTTCTACACGCACGGCCTGGTGACGCTGCTGGTCGTCATGTACTCGATCAACGTGTTCCTCACCTTCACGCTCACGCAGGCCGGGATGGTGCGCCACTGGTGGAACGAGCGCACCCGGCTTGCGCACTGGCGCCGCCGGCTGTTCCTGGCCTCGCTCGGGACCTTCGTCACAGCTGGCATCCTGGTGGTGACGACCGTCATCAAGATCCGCCACGGCGGCTGGGTGACGCTCGGGGCGACCGGCGGCCTGGTGGCGTTCTGCTTCGTGGTCCGCGGCCACTACCGGCGCGTGCGGCGCATGCTCTCGACCCTCGACGAGGTGCTCACCAACCTCCCGCTCCCCGAGGCCAAGAACGTGCCCGAGCTGTCGGTGGACGGCCCCACCGCCATCGTGCTGGTGGAGTCGTACGCCGGGCTCGGCATCCACACGCTGCTTTCCGTCCAGCGCATGTTCCCGCGCCACTTCCGGAACTTCGTCTTCTGCTCGGTGGGCCTCGTGGACTCCGGGCAGTTCAAGGGCGTGCAGGACGTGCACGGGCTGGAGGAGAAGACCCGCGCCGACCTCGAGCGCTACGTGCAGCTCGCGCACCGCATGGGGTTCTATGCCGAGTTCCGCTACACGATCGGCACCGACCTCATCGGCGAGCTGGAGGGCATGTGCCTCGACCTGGTCAAGGAGTTCCGCCGCCCGGTGGTGTTCGCCGGGCAGCTCGTGTTCGAGCGTGAGAACCTGTTCACACGCACGCTGCACCACGAGACCGCCTTCTCGATCCAGCGCCGGCTCCAGTTCGGCGGGGTGCAGGTCATCATCCTGCCCATCCGCGTGTGGGAGCGGCAGCGTGCGGCGTGAGACCCTAGGGAAGCCGCGCCGCGACGGGCACGGCACGGAGAGGATCGCATGGTCACGATCGATCTGAGCGGCCGCAACGCCCTCGTGATGGGCGTCGCCAACCACCGCAGCCTGTCGTGGGCGATCGCACGCTGCCTGCACCAGGCGGGCGCCCGGCTGTGTCTCACCTACGCGGGCGAGCGCTTGAAGTCCACGCTCGAGGACCTCGCCGTAGAGACGCCCGGCGCGCTGGTGCTGGAGTGCGACGTGACGCGTGACGCCACGATCGACGCTGTCGCCGAGCGGCTCGGGCGCGAGTGGGGATCGCTCGAGATCCTGGTCCACGGCATCGCATTCGCCCGCAAGGAGGATCTCGAGGGCGCCTTCGTCGCCACGCCGCGCGAGGGCTTCCAGCTCGCGCTCGACGTCAGCGCCTACTCGCTGCTGAACGTGACGAACCGCGTGCTGCCGCTGCTCGCCAAGCGCGGCGGAGCGATCGTCACGCTCTCCTACCTCGCCGCCGAGCGCGCTGTGCCCGCCTACAACGTGATGGGGAGCGCCAAGGCGGTGCTCGAGCAGAGCGTGCGACAGCTCGCCTACGAGCTGGGGCCGAAGAGCGTGCGCGTGAACGCGATCTCGGCCGGCCCTGTGAGCACGCTCGCCGCGCGCGGCATCCACGGCTTCACCGACATGCTGAAGAAGCACGCCGAGCGCAGTGCCCTGAAGCGCAACATCACCAAGGAAGAGGTCGGCAAGGCCGGGCTCTTCCTGCTCTCCGACCTCGCGAGCGGGATCACAGGCGAGGTGATCTACGTGGACGCCGGCTATCGCATGATGGGGTGGTAGGGCGCCAACCGTCGTCTTCGACGACGTGGAAGCTCGAATCGGGGCGCCTGCTCCCTGGCGGTCCGTGGCGCGTTCGCCTCAGCGGCTCGCGCCCGCCACTCCTCGCCGTCCCACGACTGTCCCGTCCCCGCAAAGTGGGCCTGAATTCGGCGCGTTCTCGAGCGGCGGAATAGCCGGCGGGCGCCGGCGTACTTCATGCGTATCGAGCGGGATGAACGATCCGACTCGCTCACGCACCTGAAAGGAGACACGTCATGACCGCCCACCTGTCGCTCGAGCCCCTGGTCCCCTGGGACGGGAACTCCCGCTCGCCGCGCGTGCTGACCACGATCGGAGAGCGTCTCTTCATCCAACGAAGCACCGCCCTGGAGCCCTGCCGGCTCCCGCTGCCGGCGCCGATCCCGGCGCGCCGTCGGCTGCAGAGGGTGGCAGCCGGGCTGGCTTTCGGCTTGGCGCTGTGCGCTGCGCTCTGGGTGACGCCAGCTGCGCATGCATCGAGCGCGTGGGCAACCAGCTCCGATGGCCGGCTGGTGGACGTCGAGGTGCTGGTCGAAGGCAGAAGTGCGCCGCTCTACTGGAAGTCCGGAGCCTGGGACCGGCGCTACTTCCAGGCGTTTCACGGCCGCAACTACTCGCTGGTGGTCACCAACCAGACCGACCGCCGCGTGGGTGTGCTGATCGCGGTGGACGGCCTGAACGTCGTGAGCGGCGAGCGCTCGAACCTCGGCGGCACCGAGCCGATGTACGTGCTCGACCCCCACGAACGCGCCGAGATTCGCGGCTGGCGGACCTCGCTCCAGGACGTGCGCCGCTTCGTGTTCGTGGACGAGGAGCGCTCCTACGCCGAGCGCACGGGCCAGTCCAACGGCGACATAGGCTGGATCCGCGTGCTCTCCTTCCGCGAGCGTGAGCCGCAAGTGTGGATCGAGCCGCGCGTGCGCCGTGACGACGACGAGCGGGAGCCGGTCGCATCGCGCGAGCTGCAGCGGGACGAGGCCCGCGCTCCGAAGGCAGAGGGCGGCGAGAGCGGGAACGGCAAGCAGCGCCCCATCGCTCCGCCCACGCGCGTCGAAGGCTCGAAGCCCGGCGCGGAGGCCTATCGCGATGCGCCTGCGCCCGAATCCAACCCGGGGACGGGCTGGGGCGACCACAGCTGGGATCCGGTCCAGCGTACGGTGTTCCTCGCAGCTTGGTCGGCGACCGACCGCATCGCGCTGCGCTACGAGTACGAGTCGGGGCTCCGGGCGCTCGGCATCTTCCCGCGCACGTACCGCACATG
>VBOS01000310.1 GCA_005893185.1 Candidatus Eiseniibacteriota bacterium | reverse complement strand
AACGAACGACCAGGGTGCGGATTCTCATGACAGCCCTCCCAAGGATGGAGACAACACGAGCGCGGCCACCGCGGTCCCTGCGGATCCTCCGCGTGCATTCGTGATGGATCGGATCGGTGCTTGACGGGCTTGTCGAACGTCATCCGCTGCGGCCGGAGCAGCGGTGGAATGTGGTGTCCTCCATTCCCGGCGGGCGGCCTTTGTGGTCAATCGATTCTTGGAGCTGGGAGATTAGCACTCGCCGCCGAAGCCCTCCAGGGAAAAATGGCCGTTTGGGGCTAGAATGGGGCCGGTCGGTCCCACCTCCTTGCGAGTCAAAATGCCACTTCACGGGAGCCCCAATATGAATGACCTCGTGATCGTCGCCGAAGCGGATGGTGTCGCCACGCTGCTGCTCAACCGGCCGGAGAAGCTGAACGCGTTCGACCTCCCCATGCGCGAGCAGCTCTCAGATGCGCTCGAGGCGGTGGCGGCGCGCGGCGCCCGGGTGCTGGTCATCACCGGGGCGGGCCGCGGCTTCTCGGCGGGCGGCGACCTGGGCTTCATGACGGACCTGAAGGGGCGCCGCGCCGGCTACGAAGGACTTCGTCCGCTGGTCGAGGGCGGCGGGAGCGCAGTGACCCGGCTCCAGGCACTCCCTTTCCCGACCATCGCGGCCGTGAACGGCCCGGCGGCGGGCGGCTCGCTCAACCTGGCGCTCGCATGCGACCTGGTGGTCGCAACCGAGCAGGCGACGTTCGGCGAGACGTTCGTGCGCATCGGGCTCCACGTGGACTGGGGCGGCAGCTACTTCCTCCCGCGCCGAGTGGGCCTCGCGAAGGCGCTCGAGCTGTGCTGGACCGGGGACATGATCGACGCGCGCGAGGCGCTGCGGATCGGCCTCGTCGATCGCGTCTGGCCGCACGACCGCTTCCCCGCCGAGGTGAAGGCGCTCGCCGAGCGCCTGGCATCCGCGCCGCAGGCCAGCGTGCGGCTCGCCAAGCAATCGCTGCGCGCGGGGCTCGCGCGCACGCTCGCCGAGTGCCTCGCGGCCGAGACCGAGGCCCAGGCGGAGTGCTGGGCGTCGCCCGACTCGGCCGAGGGCATCCGCGCGTTCGTGGAGAAACGCAAACCGGCCTTCGGCGCCGGCGAAGCCGCGGAGGCTCCGACGGCGCGCGCGGGGGCTCGCTTCGAATGAGCGCGCCCGCAGTGTAGATTCGAAGGCGTATGCAGCTCCCCATGACGAAGAGGAGGTCGCCATGAAGCGACCGATTTCGCTGCTGCTGTGCGCGGCGTTGATGGCCGGCGTACTGCCGGCGCGCGCGTCCGCCGGGGTCAACGTCGAGCGCAAGAGCGCCGAGAACCCCATGGTCGAGATCTTCCGGAGCACGATCTACGGTGCGCTGACCGGGGTGGTCGTGGGCGGCGTCATCGTGCTCGCCGCCAAGGGCGACTCGGAGACCAACCAGGACATCATGCGATGGAGCGTCGTGGCGGGCACCGTGGTCGGCCTCGGGGCCGGGATCTACTTCACCGCGAAGCGCCCGCAGCCGAGCGCGCTGCTGGAGTTGAAAGACGGCTCGCTCGGCCTTCACCCCGCGGCCCTGCAGCTCGGCCCGGACGGCGGGATGAGCGTGCGGCTGCTCGGCGTGAGGTTCTGAGGAGCGCCGGCCGCGCGGGGCGAGGCCCCGGGGGTCCCTTTCGCGGCAATGAGGCGTAGGTTAGACGCCGGATCTGCGGCCTCTCCCGACGCAGGATCATGCGGCGGACCGCCACCGTCCCGTAGCTGCCTTGCCGCGAAAGGGACCCGCGCGGCCCCGCCCCGCGCGGCCGACCGGCGCGAGTCCGCCCTACGGCTTGGTCGCGCGCACCTTCACCGAGCGCACGGCCGAGAACGCGTCACGCTCGTCGCCGTCGGGCGCGAGGTTCGTGAGCCCGACCTCGTAGCCGCTCTCGGCGGCGATCTCGACGCCGGTGAAGCCGGCCTCGCGCATCATGCGCAGGTAGTCGTCGCGCAGCGAGGCTCCCGCGACGCAGCCCACCAGCAGGTCCACGCGCTGCTGGAGATCCGGCGGCAGGGGCTGCGTGAGCACGAGGTCGCTCACGACGATCCGCCCGCCCGGCTTGAGCGCGCGGAACGCCTCGCGGAACACCTGGTCCTTGTGCGGCGAGAGGTTGATCACGCAGTTCGAGATCACGAGGTCCACGCTCGCGTCGGCGACCGGCAGGTGCTCGATCTCGCCGAGGCGGAATTCCACGTTCGCGTACCCGCCGCGCGCCGCGTTCGCGCGCGCGCGCTCGGTCATCGCCGGCGTCATGTCCACCCCGATCGCGCGGCCCGTCGGCCCCACTTCGCGCGCGGCCAGGAAGCAGTCGATGCCCGCGCCCGACCCCAGATCGAGCACCGTCTCCCCGGGGCGCGCGTCGGCATAGGCGAGCGGGTTGCCGCACCCGAGTCCTAGGTTCGCGCCTTCGGGGATCGCCGCCGCCTGCTCGGCGGTGTAGCCGATCGCGTTCAACGTGTCGCCGACGCAGCCGCAGCCGCAGCCGGTCCCTTGGTCGCAGCAGGTTCCACCCTGGTCGGCAATCTCGCCGTACTTCTCGCGCACCACCGTGCGAATGTCATCGGAACCGCTCATCGCTCCCTCCTCGTCGCGGCCGGACCGATTTCGCCGACCAGCGTCTGCAGTCTCTTCACCGCCTCGGGCCGGATGCAATAGCACACCCGCGGCGGATCGATCTCGCCCTGGATCAAGCCCGCCTCCTTCAGCACCTTCAAGTGCTGCGACACCGTGGCCTGGGCGAGCGGCAGGCGGCTCACGATGTCGCCGCACACGCACTCGCCGCCGTCGGCCAGCATGCGCACGATCGCGACCCGCGCCGGATGCCCCAGCGCCTTCGCGAGCCGCGCGAGCTCGATGTCCGCCGCGCCTTGCGCCGTGGCGGCCGGTCGCACCTTCGCTCCCTGCCGGCGTGCCGCATGAACTGGGCTCACGTTTCCTCCTCGGGGCGGCGGCGGCGCCTGCCCATCGTCTATCGTCGAATTA
>VBOS01000012.1 GCA_005893185.1 Candidatus Eiseniibacteriota bacterium | reverse complement strand
CTGACGTAGCACCGGGACACGACAACCAGGCCGCGATGGAAGGGTGGCCACAGATGAAAGCGCTCGGAATGGGTCGGGGAGTCGGAATCGGGGTGGCGCTGCTCGCGCTGCCCGTGCTGTGTCCCATCTCTCGCGCCGACGAGGCCGCCGCCACGCCGCGCGGGGCGTGGATCGGCGTCTCGACGCGCGGCCTGAGCGACGGCTGGCGCGACCGCGAGGAGTACTGGGCGCGGGGAGTCATGGTCGTCGAGGTCGCACGAGGAAGTCCCGCGGATCAGGCCGGGATGGGGCCGGGCGACGTGCTGGTGAGCGTGGATTCACATACGCTGCAGAACCCCTCCGATCTCGAGGAAGTAGAGGGCGGCTTGGAGCCCGGCCGTGCGGTGCCCGTGGTCCTGGCCCGCGACGGCGGACGGATGATCAAGATCTTCAACCTCGAGCCGGGGCCGGTCCCAGGCGCCTCCGGGCTCGCGCCCACTTCCGGGCCCAGCCAGGCCGTTGCGCCCGCGACACCCGAGCCGGCGGTTGCAGCTGCCTCCGCATCCGTGACCCTGGCGGCGGCGAGCGGGGGCGCGCCCCAGGTTGCGACGGCCGAGGCCCGCCGCAGCGGCACCGCGCTCGCCGTGCGCTGCGAGAATCTCAGCTTCGATCTGGCCGATGCGCTCGGCGTGCCCGAGGGCCAGGGCGTCCTCGTCCTGGGTGTGACGGACGGGGGCCCGGCGGACAAGGCGGGAATCCACGCCGGCGACGTCATCTCCTGGGTGGGCGGCCAGCCGGTCGCGGACGTGAATCGCCTGGAGGGGGCCGTTGCGGTCGCGCCGAGCCCGGTCACGATCGTGACCCGACGCGGCGAGACCACGCGCAACGTGACGGCCGAGTTCGAGGCCCACCCGGCGACCGCCGGCGGCGATGCCGCGGCGGCGCAACTCGTCGGCGATCCGCTCGTCGCTGCGCTCCGCGAGGAGGTTCGTAGCCTCCGCGCGGAGGTGCAGAAGCTTCGCGAAGAGATGGCGGCCATGGTCAAGGCATCGGCGGCGCGCCAGCCTTAGATCCGCGCGTCTAGGCCTCGATCTTGTAGATCTCCCGCTTCCCGTGGTCCACGAGGTCGTGGTAGCCCTTCATGATGGTCTCGAACTCCTTCGTGTCCTTCTCGTTCTGCCCCTGCCCCGACATCATCTTCTCGAACGCGTCGAAGCTCGGCACCTCGAGCTCCGAAACCAGGGTCCAGTAGCGCTCGGCGCTGACGTCGGTGAGGACGCGCATCTTTCCCATTCCCGTCCTCTGCATGAGCTTCGTCATCGCCTGAAACTTCTCGAGCAGGGGCCGCACCTTGCCGGGCTTGCAGTACATGACCTCGCGAATCAGCAGCATGGGATCTCCTCTTTCGGGGTGGATTGGGATCGAATGCGACTGCGCCACGGTAAGCCCACCATCGCCCTGACCGCAAGTCGAAACCTCCGTGAGGTCCGTGCCGGAATCTTCTGCGGCCCTTCGGGTTCGGGCCCCGGCCGACGCGCCTGGCTGCGGGCCGCCTGGCCGGCGCCGTGAAGTGCAGCGACGGGACCCGACCGCCGATACCCTGATCAGCGCCCCCGGTACGATCTCAGCGCAACACATTCACCAACAGGAGAGAGCAATGCCGAAGCATCGGGATACGTTCACGTCCGAGGAAATGGGAGCCCTGCGCGTCCTGGTCGATCACCTCCGGCGCGCGCCCAAGCGGGAGCAGGAGCTGCTGCGCGGCGGAATGCGGGGCCTCGGCTTCTACATTTCCGACTTCGAGAAGGCCGAGAACCGCTTCGTTCCCTCCGACCTCGACCGCCTCGTGCACGAAGGGCGCGTCAAGATCGCAGCGTAGCGCTCTCCGCGGCGTGCGGGCGCTGGATGCTATCATCCGGCGCTCGTGACCCACCGCAAGCCGGAGAGCGGGCGCTCACCCGCCCACGCGCGCGCTCGGACCCCGGATGCGACGCGCGTGGCGGCGCAGGCCTCGCCACCGGCCCCGGGTTCGCGCTGGCTCGCCCCGGCCTTCGTGGCCGCCGTGGCACTCATCGCCTACCACAACAGCCTCGCGGGCCCCTTCATCTTCGACGATCTCGACAGCATCGTCGGGAACGTCCGCATTCGTCATCTCTGGCCGCTCGCGAGCGTGGTGGCCGGCACGGCGCGCCCGCTCGTTGCGCTCTCCTTCGCCGTCAACTACGCGCTCGGCGGGCTCGATGTCCACGGCTACCACGCGCTGAATCTCTCGATTCACGCCCTGGCTGCACTCACGCTGTTCGCGATCCTGAGGCGAACGTTCGCGGGCCCGCGGCTCGGCGCGCGCTACGCCGGCGCGGCGGACGGACTCGCCCTCGCGGCCGCCATGCTGTGGGCCGCTCATCCGCTCAACACCCAGGCCGTGACGTACGTCGTGCAAAGATCCGAGTCGCTCGCGAGCCTCCTCTATCTCGTCACGCTCTACGCCGTGATCCGCGGGGCGGCTTCCGCGCGGCATGCGCGCCCTTGGTACGCCGTGGCGGCCGCCGCTTGCGCGATCGGCGCGGCCGCCAAGCCCCTGGTCGTGAGCGCTCCGCTCGTCGTGCTGCTCTACGACCGCTTCTTCCTCGCCGAGTCCTTCGGCGCGGCGCTCCGGAGGCGCGGGGCGCTGTATGCCGCGCTGGCCGCGAGCTGGCTGGTCGCGATCGGCCTCGCCATCGCAGCTCCCGACACTGCGGCCGGCTTCCGGCTCGAGACGGCCACGCCCCTCGCCTACGCCGCGACCCAGCCGGGCGTCGTCTGCCACTATCTGAAGCTCGCGTTCTGGCCGGATCCGCTGGTGCTCGACTACGGCTGGCCGCTCGCGAAGAGCGCAGGCGAGATCTTGGCCCCCGGGCTCGTGCTCGCGGCGATCGCGGCCGTCACGCTTCGGGAATCGTTGCGGCTCCGGGCGCTCGGCTTTCTCGGCCTGTGGTTCCTGCTCGTGCTGGCGCCCAGCTCGAGCCTGTTTCCGATCAACGATCCGGCGTTCGAGCATCGCATGTACCTGCCGCTCGTGGCCCCGATCGTCCTCGTCGTTGTGGGCGGCTACGAGATCCTCGTGCTGCGGCTCGGCCTGCGCCGGGCCGCGGCTGCGCTCGCGATCCTGGCGGTGATCGCGTCCAGTGCGCTCACCATCCGGCGCAACCGCGACTACCGGAGCGAGATCGCGATCTGGAGCGACGTCGTCGCGAAGCGCCCGTCGAGCCCCCGCGGCAACATGAATCTGGGCCGGGCGCTGCTGCGTGTGCACGAAGCTGCGGGCGCGATGCCGCACCTCGAGAACGCGGTCCGCCTGGCCCCGCGCTATCCGGAGGCCCGCAACAACCTGGGAGCTGCGCTCGCCGAGCAGGGCCGGCTCGAAGACGCGACGGCGGAGTTCCGCGCGGCGCTCGCGCTTGTGCCGAGCATGACCGACGCACGCGCCAACCTGGAGCGCGCGCTGCTGCGGCAGGCGCGATACGAGGAGGCCCTCGCGCAATGCGATGTGCTGGTGCGGGAGCAGCCGGGAGACCAGGAGCTGCACGCCGATCTCGGAACGGCGCTCGTCGGGCTCGGCCGCCAGGCGGAGGCGGTCGCGGCCTACGAGCAGGCTCTGCGACTGGGCCCGGGCTCGGCGCAGATCCACAACAACCTCGGGATCGCGCTGGTGCGGCTCGGCCGGAACGACGAGGCGGTCGCCCACTTCCGAGAGGCGCTGAGGCTGCAGCCGGATTTCACCCCGGCGCGCCAGAATCTCGAGCGGGCGCAGCGGCGCGGGGGATGACGACGGCGCGATCGCGACGGGACCGCCTCAAGCCCCCTCTCTTTCGTGCCGATAACGGCAGCACCGCGGGCGCTGCCCCGGACCCGGGCGGTGCAGCGGACCGGAGGCCCTCCATGCTCAACCGCACGCTTCGCGACCTGCTCTGGCTGGGCTCGATCCTGGCCGTGGCGGCCTTCGTCTTCGTCGTCGTCCGCCGGCTCTTCCATGCCCAGGCCGCCGATCCGCTCGAGACCTCGATCCTCGAGCACGCGACCCGGTTTGCAAGCCTGGAGCCGCTCTACCTCGAGCCCTGATGCCCGGCTATCCGATCGCGGTCTCGATCCTGGTTCAGCTCTTCACCGCCCAGCTCTGGGAGCCGCGCCTGATCTCGCTGGTGGCTGCGCTGGCGACAGCGGGCCTCGCCGCCATGATCGTCCGTCTCGAGACGCTGAACTGGACGGTCGCGGTCTCGAGCTGCGGCTTCGTGCTCGCCGGCTTCGGGCTGCTCGTCGGGCAGCCCGAGGTCGCCCGCCCCGAGATCGTCATGATGGCGCTCTCCCTCGGCGCGTTCTTCGCCCTGCGAACGATCCGCGGCATGACCGGCGCCGTGGCAGCTGCCATCCTGCTCACGGCGGCGTGCCTGGTTCATGCGCAGGCCGTATGGTTCGTCGCCGCGGCCATCTTCTACCTCGCGTACGAGGAGCGGCCGCGGCTCATCACCTTCACAGCTTGCGCGATCGTGCTCGGGGGCGGCAGCTACCTGGCGCTGTCCATGCTCCTGGGGCCGTGGTTCAACTACAACGCATGGGACGGCGTCGTGCAGTCGCTGAAGTTCAACCCCGGCGAGCTGGTGCGCTACGCCGGGGACCAGCTCCTCGGCCGGCTGGGCGTGCTCACGATGGCGGTCGTGCTCTCATGCTCGATGCCGACCGCGCCGTGGCTCGGCCCGGGCGGGATGTGGTGGAGCATGGGATTCGCCACGGTGGGTGCGGGCCTGATCGCCACGCAAAGCTCGTTCGCCGGGCCCCAGGTGCTGGTCCCGATCGTGGTGCTGCTCGCGCTGCTCGGCCCGATCTCGATGCAGAAGATCACGCGGCACCTCTCGGCGTGGCCGGGCTCGACCCGGCTGGGCGGCGAGGGCGTTGTGCTCGCGGGCCTCTCGCTCCAGTTCTTCATGTTCTTCTCGAGACTCTCCACGCACTTCTGACCGCCGCGCGAAGACGGCGCATCACATGCGGCGGATGATCTCGTAGCGGCGCGGGTCCTCGACGAAGCGCTGCTTCGTGGAGTCGCTCTCGAACTAGTACGGGCCGCCGATCCAGTAGGCTTCCGGCGAGCGCGACGTCGGCATGAACTTGCGCCCCGTGACCGGATCCCGCACCAACCCGCACCAATGTGTCGGTGTCCGCATGAAGAGCCGGAGCGTCCGCTCGCTCGAGAAGCGGTAGACCTCGCCGTTCACTCGAAACTGCAGCTCGGGCCTGAGCGAGCCCGTGAGCCGCGGCTCCACCGGATCCCACAGCGCGCGCTGCAGGTGGTAGAGCGCCCACTCCGGATCGATCACAGGCCCCAACGGGGCCGACGGCAGCGGTCAGGAGAATCCGGCAAAGGGATCCTTGCCGGAAGAGCCGGGCGAGGTCAGGGGGCCAAGCGCTCCGAACGCCCCGAGTGAGCCGAGCGAGTCGGGAGCGGCCGCTCGCGAGCTCGGAGGGCCGGTCGGAATGCCCACGCTCCCGAGAAACGTGACGAGCAGCAATGCGATCATGGACGAATCTCTACCTCGGAGACGCGGGCGGAGCAACAAGAATGCGCGTGAGCCACGGCCCTGTCCGTGGATGCGCCCGGGATGCCGGTCGTACCGAGCAATGGCGGAAGCTCGCGCGGAGATTCATGTTGCGCCCTGGCCCCCCCGGCTAAAGTATGATTGTTGGGCGGCTTCGTCCCCACTCCCCCGTGGGGGCGCTCCGGATGGAGAACATTAGGAGCGGGCCGGACCCACTTGGATCGGTGAACCGCAGCACCGGCTCGCGTGTCGCGCCCCCCCGCAGACTTGCATAGAGCCCGAAAGGACCCGCATGCGTCTGCCTATTCGGATCGGCATTCTCGTCGCGTTTCTCCTCTTCATTGCATCGGCAGCTCTCGCCACCCCTCCTCAGCCAACCTACGGGACGGCCAACGTGGACGGCAATCCCGGCGAATGGAACCTCGTCAACGACTTCTTCTCCCTGATGTACCGGGCCGGCAACCCCAGCAAGCCCGTCGAGTCCCGCGCCTATCTTCGCTACGACTGCAGCACCCAGACCATGTACGTCCTGGTCCTCATGGAGCCGAACTCGGTCGGGTACATCGACCCGAACATGCAGACGGCGTGGGTCGCAATCAACGCACAGAACAACAAGGTCGTCACGGAGAACTCCGGCGACGACGGGATCCCACCGGATTTCGAGTGGGTCGGCCAGGGCTATGACGGAGACCCGCAGCACGTGCGCGGCTACGAGGCCTCCTTCACGATCGCGCCCGGCAGCTACAACATCATCTTCCACATCGACGTGATCGACTCATCCGGTGGGCAGACCTCGGCTTCGCCGGGCTTCCCCGGGACCGGTCCTCCGCTGGTCATCGATTGTTCAACCGGAGTTCAGAAGTCGAGCTGGGGAGTGCTCAAGCTGATCTACCGATAGGCTTCGGGCATGGTGCAGCGGGCTTGCGGCCACCCTCGCGCGAGGGTGGCCGCGCTGCTTTGGGGGGTGCGATCCGGAACGCGGCGTAGGCCGGTGAAACTCGAGCGGAGCTTCGGCGCATGCGGCGCCCGGCTTCGATTTCGCCGCGTCCGACGCCCGCCCGATCGTCCGGCCTTTGCACCGACGCGCCATCGTCTTTAGCATGCGCCCTCCCGCGAACGGGCGCGCGCCCCGCGCGGATCGGACCCGGCGCGCTGA
>VBOS01000309.1 GCA_005893185.1 Candidatus Eiseniibacteriota bacterium | reverse complement strand
ACCTTCCGCAATTCCTCATGGCCCCGGACATCGACACGCACATCATTCGCATGCCGGGCTTTCCTCGCGCCCGCGATGACGCCCGCCGCTTCCTCTACTATTACTACCGGCGCTGCCTCCAGCCCGCCGTCCTCGTCGTCTATGACCGTGAAGCCTACTTTGGCAAGTTCAATCCATCCCTTCGCATCTCGTTCGACAAGGGCATCCGCGGTCGCGTCTCGCCCCAATTGTCGGATCTCCACGACGAGAGCTGCCTCACGCCCGCAATGCGCGAATACTTCGTCTTCGAGGTCAAGTTCTTCCATCAGTCGATTCCCCAGTGGACGTCGGAGCTCATCCGACGGTACAACCTGCCGCGCATGGCGCTATCGAAATACACCCTCTGTCTGGACCTCAAGGATCTGCGCCCGCACGTCGCCCAGGCGCCGAGGGTCCTGCCAGCCGCAGGGTACGCTACGGTCTAACGGGCAGAGAGAGGCCTTGCTTTGAACACCTTGGATAACGTCGCTGCCTTCCCGATTACCGGCATTCAGATTGCCCTCAATATCGCGGTGGCCGTGATCTGTGGTTTCGCGATCTCCTTCGTCTATCGCAACACCTATCGCGGCCCCGGATACTCCATTGCGTTCGCGAATGCGATCGTCCTACTCACGATGATCTGCGCTCTCGTGATCATGACCATCGGCAGCAATGTCGCGCGGGCATTCGGCCTGGTCGGCGCCATGTCGATCATCCGTTTCCGGACCGCGGTCAAGGACACAGCAGACATCGTGTACGTGTTCTTCGCCCTGGCAATCGGCATGGCTGCGGGTGGCGGCTACTACAACATCGCGTTCACGGGGACCGCATGCGTCTCGATCGTGATCTACCTGACCGCCTGGGCGACCCGCTCCGTCCTCCACAAGCAGGAGTACCTGCTGCAGGTCTCGTACGAGGCCAATGGCGATGAGGTCCCGGCCCACGTGAGCCTGTTGCGCCACTACTGCCGGACCCACCAGGTCATCAATACGCGGTCCCTCGGGGAGGACGGGGAGCGGCTGGAGGTCGCGTACTACGTGAAGCTTCGTGACAAGGCGTCGGGCGAGCGGTTCGTACGCGAGCTGCGCCAGGCCAGCGGTGTCAGTCACGTGAACCTGTACTTCGACGAAGAGCAGTTCTGACACTGAGACGGCCCGACGCACCCGCTTTCATGACTTTCCGTAGCCACTGCTTCCAACGCAGCGCCCGCCTCCGAGCGCGAGCGCGGCGCTCATCCGCCCTTGCCTCTGCGGGATGCCTCGCCCTCCTCGCCACCTTGCTCGCCGGCTGCGGCGGCGGTGGTGGAAAGGGGCCTCCCACTGCGCCCACACCCATCCCTTCATTGCCCCTCCTCCACCAGTATGCCATGAATGTCGCGGAGCCCTCCGACCTCACGATCGACGAGACCGGCACGATCCTCTGGACGGTGAGCGACACCAACAACAAGATCTACCGGCTGGACCTCCAGGGGAACATCACCAAGACACTGTCGTACGTGGGGAACGACCTCGAGGGCGTCGCGTACGATCGCCGCGATCACACGCTCTGGCTCGCGGAGGAAGAGTACCGAGCGGTGATCCATGTCGACACCGCCGGTGCCATCGTGCTGAACGAGAGGTCACCAGGGCTATTCATCCCTCTGAAGTCCGACTTCTCCTACGACGTGAAGTATCAACTGACATTCGCCGGTGACTATTCCGCAATGACGTACGATCCTCAGCGGCGTTGCTTCTGGATCATGAGCGACGAATCGATGGCGATGTTTCTCTGCACCGGACCCAACGTCGTACATGCCGAGTATGCGCTGTCGTCGAGGAGGTTCGAGGGTATTGCCCTCGACCCGGCGGGGAAGTATGTCTACGCGGTGAATGATTCAGCAAGGGCGCTCTATGTGTTCCAGAATACCGTGCCGGTTGCCCCGGCGCCATGACCAGCGCTTCCCGAAGGAGGAGCCGTGTCGAGCCTGGAAGTGATGAGTAGGACTCCGAGAGCATGGCCACACTGGGGGGCCGGCGGCGGCATCGCGGCTGCGCTCTGGATCCAATTCGCGGGCGCTGCGGCGGCCGAGGGTGCGCCGGTCCTGATCACCGTTCCGGCCGTCCTGATGCAGCAGAACGCTACTTTGGAGCCGTCGGGGGTCGTGTGGGTGCCGGCCCTCAAACGTTATCTGGTCGTCAGTGACGACACCGGAACGGAGCTCCAAAAGCACGAGCCCTGGGTGTTCGCGATGAACAGCCAGGGCGCGCTCGACGACAAGGCCGTGCCGATCCTGGGCATCGGCGAGGTCAACGATCCCGAGTCCATCTGCAATGGCCCCAATGGGACGTTCTTCCTTTGCACATCGCACTCTGAGAACAAGAAAGGGAAGGTGAAGCCTCCCCGCAGGCTGCTCCTGCAGCTGAAGCTCGAGGGGCGCGCGCTTCGCGTCCTGGGCCATGTGGACCTCACGACGGCGCAGGACGGGAAGGGCGGCGGGCTCCTCACGATCGCCGGACTCGATCCCAACGGCAAGCTCGACATCGAGGCGATCACGTACCGGCAGGGCGCACTCCTCATCGGCCTCAAGGCGCCTCTGACGACGCACGGCTCGGCCGTGATCCTCCAGCTCAAGAACCCGGTCGAGACGTTGCGCGCGGGGCGCATCGAGCCCGGCGCGCTCACGCGCTACGAGGAAGTGGACCTGCACGCCTCGCGCCCGGGAGGCATGATCGGACGGGGCTTCGCGGACCTCTCGACCCTGCCCGACGGTTCGATCGTGCTGTGCGCGAACTCGCCCAAGAACATGCCCGGCGACGGTGGCGGAGGAGTCTATTGGCTCAAGCCTGGCGCGAATGCGCCCCTGCTCCTGCGCGAGTTCCCTGGCCTCAAGCCGGAGGGCGTCACGCTCGCGGAAAACGGCAAAGAGCTGGTGGTCGTATTCGACGAGAACCTCAACCCCCCCCATTGGATTCGATTGCCGCTTCCGAAGTAGCACGACGGCGCTTGCCGGTAACCGAGGCCCTCGGTCCGGCTGAGCGCGACCGAGACGAATGAGGACTCTTGACATGACAGGGCACCCGAGGGAGGACGGCAAGCGGGAGGGAGCCCGTCACGGTGCGGATTTCAAGCCTGTGCCCGCCTGGAGTGCGACCCGCCGCGGCCCAAGGTTGGCAGGCTGGGTGTGGCTCGTGGGCGCCGGGTTTTCTGCCCTGCTGCCGCTTTCCAGCCAGGCCCAGATCATACAAGTGTGGACCCACCACTCCACCTTTGGCGATGCTTCCGGTGCCGTAGCCATGGGCGACAGCTTGATGTTCGTCAACAACAACGCATACGAAGTCCTCGGCCTCTTCGCGCGGTACCCCGGCAGCTCGTGCCAGAGCGCGATCTATTCATTCGACTCGCATCCGTACCTGGGCCTGGTCGTCACGAGCGGCGACTCGTCTGTGGACATCGAGGCGGCGGTGAAGATGGTCGACTCGAGCGGAACGCGCATCTACTGGGCCGGCTCGATGAGCAACTCCAAGGGCGGGAATCTCCGGCCCGATCGCAGCCGGCTCTTCGCGACGACGGTCAAAGGAGACGGGACCGGGTCCCCTCCCTACACGCTGACCTACGTCGGCCGCTACGACAAGCTGCGCGACGACATCCTGGCCTGGGACCAGAACAACCTTCATGGCCTGGGGGCCAATTACTTCGGGCTGGTCGCCAGTGCCGCGAACGGTGTGTCCTCGGATTTGATCAATGCGTTCAACCTCGAAGGCATGACGCTGGCGCCGGACGGAACGACCGCCTACCTCGGGTTGCGCGCGCCGATGGTCAACCCTTCCGGACCCACGACCTCTACATCGCCGCGGACCCACGCGCTCATCACCTACGCCCGGACCTGGCGCCGCCCATTTTGGCGTGCCCATCGTGCTCCCCCTCGGCGGCCGTGGCATTCGCAGCATCGATTACACGTACCCCGGGCAGTATGTCATCACGGCCGGCTCCTATGGCCCCGCCAGCAGCCCGCCCGTCGCTCCTCTGGATTTCCGGTTGTTCACCTGGTCGGGGAGCTCCCTCAACGCGCCGGTCGAGCGCGCCCCTGCGTTTCCAGACGGTTACCACCCCGAGGGCTGCATCGTGCCCAACACCCGCATCACTGCTCAGACCGTAGTCCAGCTTATCTGCGACGACGGCGGGGGGTTTACGGGGGGCGGGAACGGCTGTTGGCGCAGCATGGCCTGCACGGTTGGCACCGCCTTTGACCCGCTCGACGTTCCACCCCCTTCGAGGCCATCGGGCGATGTTCACTTCTCGCGCTCCCCGGCGCCCAATCCGGCGCGGCGCGGCATGTCCCTGGCGATCACGGTCCCGCGCGCGCAGTGGGTCGAGCTCTCGATCGACGACGTGGCGGGCCGCCGCCTGACGACGCTGTGGCGCGGAGATCTCTCCGCGGGTGAGCACACGTTCTCGTGGAACGGCATGGTCAACGCGGAGCACGCGCAGGCCGGACTCTACTGGGTGAGGCTCCGATCCGGGAACCTGAAGGAAGCGAAGCCGTTCGTGCTGACGCCCTGATCACGGGGCGACGGGATGCGCGCCGTGTGACAGCTGCGCTGCCGGTAGCAGCGCCAGCTTTCGGAGAGGCGCGAACGAAGCGAGAAACCCCCGCAACTCAAAGAGTTACGGGGGCTCTCGGAACTGGCTCCTCGGGTAGGATTCGAACCTACAACCCTCCGGTTAACAGCCGGATGCTCTGCCGTTGAGCTACCGAGGAAAAACCCATCGGGTCGTCGCGGCCCGCGGACCTTGCGTGGAAGCAGGCGGAGGAGTCTAGCGACCGCGCGAAGTCAGGGTCAAGCGAGCCGGAGAGCCGTCCCGTCGCGTGTAGCGTGCGTTGGGACTGGGCCGCCCGACTGAAGTAGGCTCCGTTCCGCGTCATCCAGGCCCGCACGACGGGATCGCAGCGGGCGGCGCTTACGATCCGCTCTGCCAGTAGCGCGGCCGGATGTTTGCCTGCAGGATGCGCTTCCGGATCCGCGAGGACTGCGGGGTCACCTCGAGCAGCTCGTCTTCGCGGATCCACTCCAGGAGCTGCTCGAGCGAGAGCTTGTGCGCAGGCAGGAGCTGGATCCCCTCCTCCGCGGTCGAGGCACGCATGTTCGTGAGCTTCTTCTCCTTGACCACGTTGACGTCGATGTCCTCCTCGCGCGCGTTCTCTCCGATCACCATGCCCTCGTAAACCCGCTCGCCGGGCTCGACGAACATCTCGCCGCGGTCCTGGAGGTGCTCGATCGCGTAGGCGGTGGTGCGCCCGGCGCGGTCGGCCACCAGCGCGCCGGAGACGCGGTGCGGGATCTCGCCCTGCCACGGCTCGTAGCCGTCGAACAGATGGTTCAAGAGCCCGGTGCCGCGGGTGTCGGTGAGGAACTGGCTGCGGAATCCGATGAGGCCGCGCGAGGGGATGCGGAACTCGAGCCGCACGCGCCCGGTGCCGTGGTTCACCATGTTCGTCATGCGGCCCTTGCGGCGCCCGATCTTCTCGGTCACCACCCCGACGAACTCCTCGGGGCAGTCGATCACCAACTTCTCCATCGGCTCCTGCCGAACGCCGTTCTCGGTCCGAGTGATCACCTCCGGCTTCCCGACCGCGAGCTCGAAGCCCTCCCGTCGCATGGTCTCGATCAGGATCGCCATCTGGAGCTCGCCGCGGCCCGACACGATGAAGACGTCGGGGGTATCCCCCGCCGCCACGCGCAGGCTCGCGTTCGTGAGGATCTCACGCTCGAGCCGCTCCCGGAGGTGGCGGGACGTGACGAACTTGCCTTCCTGCCCCACCAGCGGCGAGGTGTTGATCGAGAACATCATGCTCACCGTGGGCTCGTCCACGGTGATGCGCGGCAGCGGGCGCGGGTCCTCGAGATCGCTGATCGTCTCGCCGATGTTCACGACCTCGAAGCCCGCGAGCGCGACGATGTCGCCGGGCCCCGCCTCCTCCACCTCGACACGCTCGAGCCCCTCGAACGCATAGAGGTTCGTGACCCGCGCTCGGCCCATGCTCCCGTCGAGCCGGCACAGCGCAACGTCCTGCCGGGCGCGCACGCGCCCGTTCACGATGCGGCCGATCGCCAGGCGCCCGACGAAATCCGAGTAGTCGAGGTTGAGCACGCGCATCTGGAGCGGCATCGAGGGGTCGTAGCGCGGCGCGGGAATGGTGCGCACGATCTGCTCGAAGAGCGGGCCCAGGCGCTGGTCTTCGCCCTCGGGGCGCAGGCGGCACAAGCCGGCGCGCGCGTTCGTGTAGAGCACCGGGAACTCGAGCTGGTCTTCGTGGGCGTCGAGGTCGATGAAGAGATCGTAGATCTCGTTCAGCACCTCCTGCGGGCGCGCGTCTTTGCGGTCGATCTTGTTGATCACAACGATCGGGGGCAGCGAGAGCTCGAGGGCCTTCTTCAGGACGAAGCGCGTCTGAGGCAGCGGGCCTTCGCTGGCGTCCACCAGCAGCAGCACGCCGTCCACCATCTGGAGCGTGCGCTCGACCTCGCCGCCGAAGTCGGCGTGCCCGGGCGTGTCCACGATGTTGATCTTGTGCCGGCCGAATCGGATCGCGGTGTTCTTGGCGAGAATCGTGATGCCCTTCTCGCGCTCCAGATCGTTCGAGTCCATCACCCGTTCGACCACCTCCTGATTCTCGCGGAATACGCCGCTCTGCCACAGCAGCGCGTCCACCAGCGTGGTCTTGCCGTGGTCCACGTGGGCGATGATGGCGATGTTGCGCAGGTCGTCGCGGGTCGCAGCGGAAGGGTCCGGCACTGCGGGAGCCGCCGTTGGATTCGCGGCGGCCGCCGTGCTCCTGGCCCCGGCGCCCGCCGGCCCGCTGGGAGTGCTCATCGCGTCCCTCCCGGTGAGGCGACGCGCGGGCCCGGGGCTGGAGCATCGAGGTCCTTGCGCAGGCTCCGCCAGTAGTCGGGCTTGAGCGCGTCGTACGAGTAGAGCGCGAGCTCGGCGAAGCCGAGCGCCCGTGCGGCCCTGATCTTGGCCGCGGCGGTCGCGGGTGCCGTGTTGTAGATCGCAAACCCGGGGACGACGCGCCGCTGCACCCCCGGCGATGCCGCGAAGCTCAGCAGCTGGGCGACGACGGTGCGCAACGGGGGCGCGTAGCACATGGCGAAGGCGCGGTCGATGAGGCCGTCGCGCAGCCACGACGTCCAGCGCTGCGCGTTCGCCCGCTCGGCCACCGCCGTGTCCGCGAGCACGGCCGCGCTCAGCGGCAGCCCGGGGCGGACCCGGGTGAGCGAGTCACGCACCTCCCCCACCACGGCCGCCACGTGGGCGCACTCGGAATCCGTGCGCGGCGTCTGCACCCGGGCCGGCGCGGCGGAACCCCGCCGCGCGCCCGCTGGATGCTCCCCGGCGCCGGGCGCGTCGCCCGCGAACGCCCCGGCGTCTCCATCGAGCTGCACGCCGGGCAGCCGGATATAGTCGAGTTGCACGCCGTCCACCGCGTATCGTTCCACGATTTCCCTCACGATCGATCCCAGCCAGGCGCGCACGCCCGGAAACGCCGGCGACAGGAACACCCCCTCGACGCCCAGCCGGCGACACTGGCGCGGGGTCAGGCTCGTCATCGGCCGCCCGTTCGCGAGCCGGGCGATCCACTCGGGATGCGCGTTCACAACGTGGCGCGGATCGCGCGGCCGATGCGGAAGCGACCAGACGAGCATGCAGTTCACCCAGGCGTGCACCTCGAGACCAGCCGCGTGCGCGCGCGAGATCAACAAGCCGAGCGGGTCGAAGTCCGGCTCGGCAAGCGACTCGGCGCGCGGCAGCAGGTCCGAGCGATAGTACGCGTCCCCGCGACCCACGACCTGGGCGAGCAGCCCCTTCACGCCGATCTCTCGCGCCCGCGCAACCGCCTGCTCGATCCTCGCGGAGTCGGTGAGCGACCAGCGCACCACCCACAGATAGTCCAGGCCGTGCGCGCTCGAATCGGGACGCGCGAGGAAGGGCGGCGCCGGCCGCGCTCCCACGCTGTCGAGCGCCGCGCCGATCGCCTCCGCGGGCGCCGTCAGATCGGGCATGGGATCGGCGACCACGGGCGGCGCGCTCACGACGGCTGCGGCAAGCGCGGCAACCGCGAAAACGCCGCGGGTCACGCCGCCTCCGATGTCGAGCCCGCCGCGACGGGCCGCCGAGCCCGCAGGAAGCCTGGATCTACGCCTCGTGCCCGGGTGCGCCCAGGGTCAGCCGGTCTTCACGCCGGTCCGGGTGCGCTTCTTGGCCGGAGCGGAGATTTCGGATTCCCTCTCCTCGCGCCTGCGACCGCGCTTCGTCTTCTCCTCCTCGGCCGCGGCCGCCTCGGCCTCCGCCGCCTTCGCCTTCTTCGCGGGCCTCTCGCCCTTGAGCGCCTTCTCCTTCGCCTCGGCGGCCGCGATGCGCGCCGCGCGCTCCTTTTCCTTCTGCTCTGCGCTCTTCACGAGCTCGAGATACGCGGTCTCGCCCGCGTCTCCCAAGCGCGTCCCGAGCCGCACGATGCGCGTATAGCCTCCCTGCCGCTCGGCGTACCAGGGCGCGATCGTTCCGAACAGCTTGACGGTGACGGCGGGCCGGGTGACGAAGCGGGCGACGTGGCGGCGCGCCGCGAGGTCACCGCGCTTGCCAAACGTGATCAGGCGCTCGGCCAGCCGCCGCGCCTCCTTGGCTTTCGCGGTCGTGGTCTCGATGCGCTCGTACTGGAACAGCGCCGTGACCAGGTTGCGCAGCACAGCGCGTCGGTGCGATGCGGTGCGGCTCAGCTTGCGATGGTCTTTGCGATGTCGCATGGGCCTTCTCTCTTTCGAGGCGCCGCCCCCAAGGGCTAGCGCCCTGCCTCCATGATCGGGAGGCCTTCGCGGTATCGGCTGATGTCCATCCCGAAGTGCAGGCCCATCTCGCCCAGGATGTCCTGGATCTCCTTCAGGGACTTGCGGCCGAAGTTGCGGAACTTGAGCATCTCCGGCTCCCCCTTCTGGACCAGGTCCCCGATGCTCTTGATCTCGGCCGCGCGCAGGCAGTTGCTGGACCGCACCGACAGCTCGAGCTCGTCCACGCTCTTGTTGAGCAGCTTGCGAATGCGTTCCAGCTCCTCGTCCACCTCCTCCTCGACCTCCTCTTCGATCGGCTCCTCGAAGTGGATGAAGAGGTTGAAGTGGTCGCGCAGGATCTTGGCCGCCACCGCGACCGAGTCCGAAGGCAGGATGCTGCCGTCGGTCCACACCTCAACGGTCAGCTTGTCGTAGTCGATCCGCTGGCCGAGTCGCGTGGCCTCCACCTGGAAGTTGACGCGCGTGACCGGCGAGAACAGCGAGTCGATCGGGATCACCCCGATCGGGCGGTCGGTCAGCGAGTGCTGGTCGGCGGACAAGTAGCCACGGCCGCCGCTGATCTCGACCTCCATGCGCAGATCGCCGTCGCGATTGAGCGTTGCGATGTGGAGGTCGGGGTTCAAGACCTGGACATCGGCATCCACCTTGAGGTCCCCGGCGCGCACCTCGCCCTTGCCCCGCATCTCGAACGTGGCCTTCTTGGGGCCATCGCCCTCGAGCTTGAGGCGCACCTGCTTGAGATTGAGAATGATTTC
>VBOS01000308.1:6379-6576 GCA_005893185.1 Candidatus Eiseniibacteriota bacterium | reverse complement strand
CACTCGAGGAAAGGGCTCGGCGGTGAGGGGGCGAGTCAGGAGGGGGCGCAGGCGACCGGCGCTGACGATGGCCGCAATCCAACGCCTCGGGAGCACGCTCTCGACCTGCGACGCTCTGGACGGCTGTGACGGGGAACAGCGGCGCGCCGCGCTCTCGGCGCTGTCGCGGCGAGGGGACCCAGATGCGATCGCTCTGC
>VBOS01000308.1:0-6344 GCA_005893185.1 Candidatus Eiseniibacteriota bacterium | reverse complement strand
GGAGATCGGCGAGCGCGCCGAATGCCAGGTGGAACCGCCGGTTCCCGCGGAAGTCCGAAATGGCACCGGTTGAAGTCCCCGATAGTGCCGCGGAGGTAGACGTCTGCCTCCTGCTGGAAGGGACGTACCCGTACGTGAAGGGAGGCGTTTCGACCTGGGTCTACGATCTGATCACCAGGCTCCCGGAGCTCCGGTTCGCGGTGGTGCACGTCGCCCCCGAGCGCGGGACCTACACCCGGAGGCTCTATTCGCTGCCGGCCAACGTGGTCAGCCTGTCCGACCTCTTCTGTCGCGAACCGCTCGCGCGCGGCCGCGATCCGGCCGCGCTTCAGCGGGTGGCTCGTGCCGAGCGCCGTCGTCATGCGGATGCCCGCTGACCGTCTCGTGTCCTTCAGGGGATCCGCCGGCTGCATCTCGGGGACCAGGTCGATTCTTCGCTGCTCGACGACCTCGCCAGCTGTGACCTGTCCGTCGGCGCGTTTCTCCATGGCCGGGAGTCCTTCGAGCTGACGACGGAGCTCTGCCAGCGGTTGGCGCCCGACGCTTCGTTTCTGGATTTTTTCTGGCACTTTCGATCGATGCACCTGCCGCTCGTGCGCTTGCTCGGCGCCGAGCCGCCGCCCGCGACCACATACCACGCCCTCTGCACCGGCTACGCGGGGCTCCTGGCGGCGGTGTGGAGCTACCGGACCGGTCATCCATTTCTCTTGACCGAGCACGGAATCTACTCGCGCGAGCGGAGCGTCGAGCTGGACCGGGCCGCTTGGCTGCGCGGGATCCGTGACGGGCGCCGCCCGGACGGGACCGACGGAACGGTCGACAGCGCGACGGCCTCGGCCTTGCGCAGGATGTGGACACGCTTCTTTCGCGCCCTGGCACGATGTGCCTACGATCGAGCATCGAGCGTCGTCTCGCTGTGCGAGTTCAACCGAGCGAGGCAGATCGCCGACGGCGCTCCGGCCGACCGGACGATCATCATTCCCAATGGCGTCGACCTCGAGGGGTTCGAAACGCGGGTCCGCGGGACGTCGTCCCGAGCCGCGGAGGGTGGCCCCGTGAGGGTCGGCTTCGTGGGGCGAGTGGTGCCGATCAAGGACGTCACGACGTTCATTCGTGCGTGCTTCCTGGCGTTGCGGGACGTCGAGGTCGATGTGCGCATCTTCGGTCCGATCGACGAGGATCCGCGCTACGCCCGTCGCTGCCGGGGTCTGGTGGCGAAGCTCGGCCTCGAGCGCGCGATTCGCTTCGAAGGGACGCGGCCGATCGAGCGCATCTATTCCGAGCTCGACATGGTGGTCCTCACCAGCCTCAGCGAAGGACAACCACTCGTCATCCTGGAGGCCAACGCCGCGGGGATTCCGGTGGTTGCCTCCGATGTCGGAGCCTGTCGCGAGCTGCTCGAGGGGCGGAACGACGTCGATCGGCTGATCGGCCCGAGCGGGATCGTGACGCGGCTCACCTCCCCGGAGGAGACCGCGGCGGCGATCGTTCGATTCGCCCGGGATCCCGGGCTGCGCCGTCGCATGGGAGCAGCGGGTCAGCGACGCGTGGCCAGGTTCTATCGGAAGAACGCCACCATCTCGGCGTACCGGGCGCTCTATACGGAGGGAGCATGGCGGGCATCGGCTGGCGCCTCGAGCGCCTGATCCATCAGGGAGTCTCCGGTGCCTGCGTGGCCTACGCCACCGGCGCGGCCGTGATGGCCCTGCCGTGGGTGCTGACCACAGCAGTGCTCGTCTCGCTCCCGGCCGTCATCGGCCGAGGCACGGCCCTTCTCGCGACCGCCGGAACCGTCGTGAACGTCGCATACGCTGTCGCGCTGCTCGTGGCCGGGCCCGTCCAGATCGTGATCTCCCGCTACGCAGTGGATCGCGTGTACGAGGGACGGTTCCGCGCGATCGCGGCTCCATTTTGTCGCGGGCTCGGGGGGATGTTCCTGATCTGCGCCGTCCCCGCGACCTTGACGCTCCTCGCGCTCGGTCTGCCGCCTCGTTTCGCATTGTGGGGCGCTGCGCTTTCCGCCGCGGTCGGCGCCCAGTGGACCGCGTTGTCGGTGGGCAACGGATTATGCTCTCCCACCCTCGTGCTCGGCTCCGTTGCAGCCGGGTCGGCACTGAGTTTCCTCCTGGCTGCCGTTCTCGTCGCCGTCGCCGGCCTCGGCGTCTCCGGCTACCTCTTCGGGTTGATCACGGGTCAGGTCCTCACGCTCGTGATCCTTCTCGTCGGGATCTTCCGGGCCCTGCCGGACGAAGCCGACGAGAGGGCCAGGCTCCTGCCCGCGTTCCGCGACTATGCTGCGCTCGCAGGGGCCGGGCTCGCCTTCAACGCTTCCCTGTGGGCCGACAAGCTCGTCGCCTGGTGCATGGTCGGCGGCGAGAAGGCGGCGCTGCACTCCGCCGCATCGACCATCGCGTGGTTCTCGAGCATCCCCTGCCTGGCGTGGATCTTCGTGGAGGTGGAAACCACGTTTCACCGACGCTTTGTGGGGTTCTTTCGGGCTCTCGAGAGCGGAGCGTCTCTCGCCGAACTTCGTCGCGGTGCTCGAGAACTGGTGGACGAAGCTGCACGGCTCCTCCGCGGCGCCCTCTCCGTCCAGGCGGGGGTGACCATCTTCCTGCAGCTTGCCGCGGATCCTTTCGCTCATTGGCTGAGGCTGCCACCCGAGGCAATCCTGCCCTACCGGCTCCTCCTCGTCGGAGCCGGCGCGCAAGCCCTTGGCCTGCTCGGGCTCATTCTCCTTTACTACTTCGACCTCCGACGCGAGGCTTGTCTCGCTGCCGTGGGCCTCCTCCTGGGGATCACGGTGTTGACCGTGGCGGCATCGGGGTCCGGGCTGCCGCCGAGTGTCGGAACGGCGCTGGGCTGCTCCCTCGGCGCGGTCCTGACCTGGCACCGCGTCTTTCGCGGGGTAGGTTCGGTGCTGCAGCAAACGCTCCTCGTTCAGCCGTTCGCAGCTGAGCGGAAGAGGAACTCGAGAGCGGAACCGGAGCCGTCGACTCGGTAGGGCTCCGACCGGAGCGTGGGCCGCCGGCGCTCCGGAAACCTCGGGCGGCCGCGCCTCGCACCCCCGGTAAGGCCCCCCGGCATGGTCCGGGCGCGGCCGGCCCCGCAGGCCCCCCGGAGGCCCCCCGCAGGGCCCCCCCGCGAGCCCCCCCAACCTCCCCCCGCAGACTTGACTTGAACGCCGGCCCCCGGGTAGAGTCCCGGTTCTCAGTTGAGTAAAACCCCGACGGGCCATCGGGTATCCCACGTACAAAAGGGTCGCTTGACCCCACCGCAGGGGCACGGAAAGCCCTGCTCAAGGCCTCGTCCTCGGGGGGGAGGCCGGCCGCTCCACACGTTCACCGCTGGGCCGCTGGATCGTTGCGATCCACCGGCGCCTCGGGAGAGCCGGAGCTCGATCCGCGGCCTCGGCGATTGCGTTCCCAATTCCAAACACAGGAGAGTCTCGTGGCGGTTTTCTTCCAGCTGCGCCGGCCGACCGCATTCCTTGTTGCTCTTGCCTCAGTCCTGCCGGGGATGGTCTCTGCCCGGAACATCATCGTGGCGCCTTCCGGCGGGAACTACTCCACCGTCGCGGCGGGTGTCGGCGCCGCCCAGGCCGGCGACACAGTCACCGTGCGGGCGGGGACGTACAACGAAGCCGTCTCGTTTGGCCGCAGCGGCTCGGCCGCGGCTTACATCACCCTGAACGGCAACCCTGGAGCCATCCTGGACGGCACCGGATTATCGGGACAGGGCATCACCATCAGCAGCAGAAACTATATTCGAGTCATTGGCATGACGGTGCAGAACTTCAAGGGCAGCGGCACGCCGATGGGAATCAGCGTGGCAGGAAGCTCGAGCTTCATCGAGCTCCGCAACAATCTGATCCACAACATCGAAAGCCCCAACGACAATGCCCACGGCATCGCTTTCTACGGCAGCGCGGCCACGCCCATGACCAACATCCTCGTGCAAGGCAATGAGATCCGGGACTGCCGGCTGGGCCAAAGCGAATCCCTGGTCCTGAACGGCAACATCGACGGGTTCACGGTGTCCGGGAACATCGTCCACGACAACGACAACATCGGGATCGACTTCATCGGTTTCGAGGGTACGGGCCCGTCCGGCCAGGATCAGGCCCGCAACGGCATCTGCATCGACAACGTGGTCTACAACATCAGTTCGGCCACAAATCCCACGTACGGCGGGGACCGATCCGCCGACGGGCTCTACGTGGACGGGGGCCGCGATATCGTCATCGAGCGCAACAAGGTCGACAACTGCGACATCGGCGTCGAGGTCGCAAGCGAGCACGGCGGCAAGGCCTCCAGCAACATCACAATCCGCGACAATTTCATCTCGCGGGGCTACCAGGGCAACATCCTCATGGGAGGTTACGACGCGACCCGAGGCAACGCAGTCAACGTGGTCGTCGTCAACAACACGACCTGCCAGGCCACCAACCTCGAGATCGAGCTGCAGTACAACTGCAACGGGATCACCATCAAGAACAACATTCTCTACGCCCGGACCGGCCAGCCGTACATCTCCAACGACGGGGGCAACAACACCAACGTCAGCGTGGATGGCAACATCTACTTCGGAGCCAGCGGCACGTCGCCAGGGTCTTATCCGGACGCCCACGCCCGGTTCGTCAATCCCCTCTTGGTCAACCCGCTCACGGATCTACACCTGCTGGCGGGTTCGCCCGCCATCGGCGCGGGGATCAATCTGGGCAACGACGCCCAGGGCCAGCCCCTCTCGGGCGCGTCGGACATCGATCGAAGGCCCCGCGTCCAGGGAAGCGCGATCGATATCGGCGCCAACGAGTTCGGCAGCGGGACTCTCGATGCCGGGGAGTACCCAGTCGCCGGCACCGCTCTCTCGCTCGTCGCTGCGAGCCCCATTCGTGGCGGGACTACCGTTCACTACGCGCTCCCCTCTCCGGCCAGCGTGACTCTCAGAGCGTATGACCTGCAAGGTCGCGTGGTGGGTACCCCAATTGACCGGGAGGTTCAACCAGCCGGCTGGCATGATGCTTCGCTGCGGGCGGATCTCTGGCCGGCGGGCTGCTACTTCGTTCGCCTGACGGCATCCGGCGCGGCCGTGACCCGCAGGGTGGTCGTGCTCAAGTAGGGGCGAGAATCCCGGCGGTCTGACCTGCGCTGCAACTCGACGATGAGCCCTCGCTGGCACTGCTGGCGGGGGCTTCTTCGCTCTTTTGAGATGTCCGTGAATGGTCGAGCCCCGGCCCCTGGCGCGAAGGCCGTTCTTCTCGAGTAACTCCAGCCCAAGGCCCGCCCACGGCGGTGGGGCGTCCGCTGCCGCGCTAGCCGACCTCGCGCGCCACCCGCACCATCACGCCCATGGTGAAGCGCACGCTCACCCGCTCGCCCGGCGCGAGGGATTCCGGGCAGTCGTCGGCGCCCACCCTGCCGACCGCGGGCGGGACCGCGTCGCCGTCGAGCGCGATCACGAGGTCAACGTAGCGGTCGCCGTGGATGCTCACCGGTGTCGCCGAAGCAAGTCAACCCGTTGCGATGCACCCATCGGTGCACCACCCGCACCGGCCTTCGGGCGCCCTCACTTGAGCGGTAGTCTCAGCGGCTGCAAGATTGGTCTCCGATCCGAAGGTGGTCCAACCGAACGAGGGAGCGAGCCATGAGGATGCAGGCGGGCCTGTGGATTGATCATCGGAAGGCTGTCATCGTGACGCTCTCGGACGAAGGGGAGGCCACGAGCCTGGTCGAGTCGAACGTCGAGAGACACGTCCGTTATTCGGGTAGCGCGCAATCCGGTAGGTCACACGAATCGCGGCCGGGGACGGGAGAGGACACGCGGGAGCGGCATTTCGAGGGTCAGCTCAAGCAGTACTACGACGAGGTCGTCGCGCACATTCGTGATGCGGAGGCCATCCTGATTCTCGGACCTGGTGAGGCGAAGGGGGAGCTGAAGAGGCGTCTCGAGCGAGACGGACTCGGCAATCGCATCGTGGGCGTCGAGACGGTCGACAAGATGACGGATCGTCAGATCGCTGCGAAAGTGCGGGAGCGCGTTGGACAGTAGCGCCGCCAAGACGACGAGGGAGGGTGCATGAAGGTACTCATCGCGTTGGATGACTCGACCCATCGACACATTAGAGGCCATGAATCTGGAGCACGTGATGAATGACGAGGCGTTCAGAAACCTCTCGAAGCAGCTTCACAACATGCTCGGCGCGACTTCAATCACCGAGAAGGACCGCGAGCTGCTCGAGCAGTTGTCGGCCGACGTCCAGGCTCTGCTCGCGCGGCCCGGCGCCGCAACGCGCGCAACGCACCAGTCGATCATCGTCCGGCTTCAGGAGGCGGTCTCCCGCT
>VBOS01000307.1 GCA_005893185.1 Candidatus Eiseniibacteriota bacterium | reverse complement strand
CTGGACGGCGCTCGGGATCGGCGGCGACGGGTTCAACTGCATGGTGGATCCCACGAACTCGTCGGTCGTGTTCGCCGAGTGGCAGTTTTGCTCCGAGGGAAACGGGCTGCAGCGCTCCACCAACGGCGGATCGTCGTTCTCCACACCGAGCGGGCTCGTCATCTCGGACCGCTACAACTGGAGCACGCCGATCGCGATGAATCCGCGGAACCACAACCTGCTGCTGGTGGGAAGCCAGGTCGTCTACCGCAGCACCGACAACGGCGTGAGCTACTCGATCATCAGCGGCGATCTCAGCACCAATCCGGCCTCCTCGCTGATCTACGGGACGATCACCGCGCTCGACGTCTCGCCCGCCGACACCGACCGCTACTATGCGGGCACCGACGACGGGAAGGTGTGGCGCACCGCCAACCGCGGTGGAGTGTGGACCGACATCTCGGTCGGGCTCCCGGTGCGCTGGGTGACTCGCGTGACCGCCGACGCGGCGGGCCCGCTCACCGTCTACGTCACGCTCTCCGGCTTCGGCAGTGACGAGCACATAGCCCACGTCTACCGCAGCACCAACGCCGGCAACACGTGGACCCCGATCGCCGGGAACCTGCCGGATGCGCCCGCCAACGATCTCCTCGTGGATCCGCTCGATCCCGGCACGGTCTACCTCGGCACCGATGTCGGCGTCTACGTCACGCGCAACCTGGGCTCGAGTTCATGGCCTGGACGCTGGTACGCGCTCGGCCAGGGGATGCCGGTGCAGACCATCTTCGACCTCTCGCTCCAGGCCGTTTCGCGCACGCTGGTCGCAGCCACCCACGGTCGGTCGCAGTGGAAGCTCGACCTGGGCGCGATGCCGGTGGCCGTACGCGAAGGTCCGCCCGCGGCGCGACTCTCGCTCTCCGCTCCCGCACCGAACCCGACGCGAGGCGAGATTCGCCTGACGCTGGATCTGCCGCGCGCGGCCGAAGTCGAAGCGGCCGTGTTCGACCTGCTGGGCCGCCGCGTTCGCACGCTCGCAGCCGGCCCCTACGCGGCCGGGTCGCACGCGCTCAGCTGGGACGGGCTCGACGAGCACGGGCGCAGCGCCGATCCGGGCGCGTACTTCGTACGCGCGGTTTCGCAGGGCGAGATCGCGACCCGGCGCCTCGCGCGCGTGCGGTAGCTCGTCGCGCACGAGCGTGCGCGAACGCAGTGGCGCAACTGCAGGGGCGGGGCCGAACACGAGCCGCGGGCTCGCGCAGCGCGCGAAGGCAATCAGCGGCCCGGAGCCGTGGCACCTCCTCCCCACTTCAATGCGCCCGAGTTCGATCCGAGAGCCGACCTCGATTTCGACCGCATTTGGCGCGGCCCGGATTATGCTTGCGTTTTCGCCCGCGCCAGATCGGGGCGGGACCGCGGGGGGCTCGAAAAAGTCCTTTGAAATCGCGGGCGCTCTTGATATACACGCTGGCGGCAAGGGCACGGTGGTGCCCGTCCGTCCCCGGCGCAAGGACCTTCATAGGGAAAGGAAGGAAGATGGCCAAGATGATGACGAAATCGCAGATCGCGGGCTACATTGCCAACAAGTTCGAGCTCACGAAGAAGCAGGGAACGCAGATCCTCGAAGAGCTCGCCACGCTGGCGGCCAAGGAAGCGAAGAAGGGCTTCGTGTTCCCGGGCGTCGGCAAGCTGGTGGTCGTGAACCGCAAGGCTCGCATGGGCCGCAATCCGCAGACCGGAGAGGCGATCAAGATCCCGGCCAAGCGCGTGCTCAAGTTCCGCATCGCGAAGGCCATGAAGGAGACCGCCCTCCACTAGAGGTCGCGTTCGATTTGCCGAAGGCCCCGGGTGCGCCGCCCGGGGCCTTTCTGCTGCTGCCATCGCGGCCGGGACCTCATCCCGGCGACACCGCGCGCCATCCTGTGGGCGCGACGCGCTGCAGCCGATAACCTGGCATCGCCGGGAAGCCTACGGGCGCGGGTCCCAAGCGTCCCGTCTCCCGGTGCGGAGACGCATCCTCTGGGAGACACGGAAGACCCGCGATGGAGCGCAGAAGCCTCGATCTCGATCACCTTCTGGATGAGCCGTTCGTGCAGGTGCTGCCGAACGGCAGGTCTTTGCGAATGAATCGCGCCTTCCGTGAGCTGGCGGCGGCCTGCCAGGCCGAGGCCGAGCTGGCCTCCATCTTCGGTCCCTCCGTTCATGACCTCCTGTCCGAGGCCGACGCCAACGGGCGCGCCGGCGCCTACTTGGCGGCGCTCGGCGCCCCGGCCCCGGGCAGGACCTTTCGGATCCTGCTCAAGAGCGGCGGCGCAGGCGAGCCGATCTCGGCGCTCGTGATGGATGTCAGCGAAGAGGTGGCGTGGCGGCGACAGCTCTTCGATCGCAACCACGATTTCAGGGTCCTGAACGCGATCGGCGCTGCGCTGTCGGGGACGCTCGAGCAGGATGTCCTGGCGCTGCGCATCCTCGAGCAGACGCGGCGCATCATCCCCACGACCAACTTCCGGATCGCGCTCTGGGACCGCGAAGGGGACACGTTCTCGTTTCCGGTCTACGTCGAGGACGGCGTGCTGCGCCGCGTTCCGCCTCAGCCGCACGGGAACGATCTCGGCGAGCACGTGTTGCGCACGCGCCGGCCGCTGCTGCTCTCGGGCGACGTTCTGGCGCGCGCGCGGGAGCTGGGCATCGAGCCGGTGGCTCGCATCCCCGCCGCCTGGCTCGGGGCGCCGATGCTGGCCGGTGAGGAGGCGCTGGGCGTGATCGCGCTCCAGGACTTCGAGGACGCGGCGGCCTTCGACCCGCACGACCTCGAGGTGCTGACCATCATCGCCGGACAGGCGGCGGCGGCGATCCGCAACACGCGCCTGCTGGCCGAGGCGCGGGCCGCCTACCAGGAGCTGAGCCAGGCCCAGAATCGCCTGCTCGAGAGCGAGCGGCTGCGCGGCGTCACCGAGACCGTGGGCGCCCTCAACCACGAGGTCAACAATCCGCTGGCGGCGATCGTCGGCAACGCCCAGCTCCTGCTGCGGGAGCCGGAGACGCTGACCCCCAAACTGCGGCAGAAGATCGAGAGCATCCTCGAGTCCGCGCGGCGCATCCAGCGCGTGACCGGCAAGATGGCCACGCTCATCCAGGCCAGCTCGATGCCGTACCCCGGGCGCGACGCGATCCTCGACGTCGAGCGCTCGCTCGCGATCGGGGAGCGGCGCGAAGGCGGGGCGG
>VBOS01000305.1 GCA_005893185.1 Candidatus Eiseniibacteriota bacterium | reverse complement strand
ACGGAAACGCCCGAAAAGGTCCGGGCCGCCCGCGAGTGGCGCGAGCGGCATGGCACTCGATTTCTGATCGAGGTGGACGGCGGGATCGATCCCGAGACCGCCCCGAGGGCGCGCGCCGCCGGCGCCGACGTGTTCGTCGCCGGGCACGCCGTGTTCGACCAGCCCGACCCCCGCAAGGCGCTCCAGGCGCTGCGAGCTGCGATCACAGGGTCTCGGGCGCAGCGCGGAAGCCGGCGCATACCGTCCCGTTTTGGAACGCTGCGGGCCAGGTCCTGAATGGCTGCCCATGACCCAACTCACACCTACCCTTCGGCTTGGCCTTGTGTTAGATTCTCCGCTTTGCCGATTCGAAGGGACCCTTGTTCGAGACACTTTCCGACCGACTGCAGGGGATCGCCCGGAAGCTGACAGGGCAGGGTAAGCTAAACCCCGACAACATCCGGGATAGCCTGCGGGAGGTGCGGCGGGCCCTGCTCGAGGCCGACGTTCAGCTCGGCGTGGCGCGCGACTTCGTGGCCCGGGTCGAAGCCCGGGCGGTCGGCGAGGAGGTGCTCCGGAGCCTCACCCCCGGTCAGCAGGTGGTGGGGATCGTCCACGACGAGCTCGTGAGCCTGCTCGGGAAGACCCCGGTCACGCTCGCCAACTCGTCGCACGTTCCGGAGGTGGTGCTGCTCGCGGGGCTCCAGGGATCCGGAAAAACGACTTTCGCGGGCAAGCTCGCGAAATGGATGGGAAGCCGCGGCAAGCGTGTGCTGCTGGCGAGCGCCGACGTCTACCGGCCGGCCGCGATCGACCAGCTCGAGACGCTCGCGCCGCTGGCGGATGCCGGCTTCTGGCGCGCGCCGGAAGGCAGCGCACCCCAGGCGATCGCGGCTGGCGCGCGCGAGCAGGGGCGCGTGCGCGGGTTCGACTTCGTGGTGCTCGACACAGCGGGTCGCCAGCACGTGGACGAGGTCCTGATGGTCGAGCTCGATGAGCTGAACCGGGCCTCGGGCGCTCATCATGTGCTGCTGGTGGTGGACGGGATGACGGGGCAGGAAGCGGTGCGCATCGGCCAGGCCTTCGCGCAGAGGGTCGGTCTGGAAGGGCTGGTGCTCACCAAGATGGACGGCGATGCGCGCGGCGGCGCAGCGCTCTCGCTGCGCCAGGCGACGGGCAAACCGATCCTGTTCCTGGGCGTGGGGGAGAAGCTGGACGCGCTCGAGGCCTTCGATCCGGCCCGGGTTGCGGGGCGGATCCTCGGCATGGGCGACGTGGTGGGGCTGGTGGAGCGGGCGCGCGCCGCGGTGGACGATGTGGCGGCGGCGAGGCTCGCGGAGCGGGCGAGGCGGGCGGAGTTCACGCTCGATGATTTCCTCGAGCAGCTCCGTCACGTGAAGAAGATGGGCTCGGTCGAGGAAATCATGGCCATGCTGCCGGGGATGAACCGGCAGATGCGGGAGCAGATCGCGCCGGACGACGGGAAGCTCAAGCGATACGAGGCGATCCTGCTCAGCATGATGCCGCGCGAGCGGCGGCTGCCGCGCACGATCGACGGCAGCCGGCGGCGGCGGATCGCCGCGGGCAGCGGAACTTCGGTGCCCGAGGTGAACCGGCTGCTCAAGGATTTCGAGCAGGCGCGCACGATGATGAAGCGCCTTCGTCACATGCCGCGCGGGCTGTCGAGGCTGCGCGGCGGGAGAGGCTGAAGCAAGGCAACCCCACGAGCGTTCGGGCGACGCTAGCGGTTCGGAGAGCGTTCCCGAGCTTCGAGAGAAACCAAAGCAAGGAGGAGACAGTCATGTCGGTCGTCATTCGCCTCATGCGGGCCGGGGCCAAGAAGCGCCCGTTCTTCCGGATGGTCGCAGCGGACTCGCGACGCCAGCGCGATGGCCGGTTCCTGGAGATCCTCGGCCACTACAACCCGCTTTCCCAGCCCTACGAGCTGGTGGTGCACAAGGACAAGGTCGAGACCTGGATCTCGAAGGGCGCCCAGCCCTCCGAGCAGGTCGCATCGCTGCTGCGCTCGCTCGGGATCCCGACCCAGTCGGTGCCCGCTGCGCGACCCGCCGAGACGCCGGCGATGGGAGACAAGCCAGCTGCCAAGCGGGCCGTGAAGCGCGCCAAGCCGCGCGTGGTCTCCCCGCGCAAGCAGCGCGCCCGCGCAGCCCGCAAGACCGGGAAGCAGCAGGCCGTCAAGGCGGGCTGAGCGCTCGGGCGGAGCCTGCGCCGAGCTTGCAGCGCGCGGGCAGCGTCGAGCATAGTCGCGCGCCGATGAGACTCGGCTCGGGCATCCACTGCGCCGCGCTGGCGTTCGCCCTCCTGCTTCCGCCCGGGTGCGCGTCGCGCGATCCGGCGCGCGATGCGTCGGAGGCGCGCGATGCCTCCGAGGCACTGGCCCGCAACCAGGCGCTGATCGTCGCCGGCAACCAGGCCTATCGCAGCGGCAGGTACGAGCTCGCCGCCAAGCGCTACGCGGCCGCAGCGGTCGCGAAGCAGGACGACCCGGCCGCGTACTTCGGCATGGGGATGGCGCTCGCGCGGCTCGGGCGCATCGACGAATCGCGTGCCGCCTACACGCGCTCGCG
>VBOS01000306.1:1107-2097 GCA_005893185.1 Candidatus Eiseniibacteriota bacterium | reverse complement strand
CTGCGCGCAGCCTCGCCACGATGCCGAGGTAGCGCTCGAGCGTGTACGTGCGGTCCATCGCCTCGAGCACGCGGTCCGATCCCGACTGGAGCGGCAGATGAACCTGCGGACACACCTTCGCACACTCGGCGATCGCCGCGATCACGCGGTCGCTCATGTCCGAGGGATGTGGCGAGGTGAAGCGGATGCGCTTGAGGTCGTCGACCGCGTCGGTCGCGCGCAGCAGGTCGGCGAAGTCATGCGCGCCGTCGTGGTACGAGTTCACGGTCTGACCGAGGAACACGACCTCGCGGAAGCCCTGCGCCACCGCCCGCCGCACCTGACCGAGCAGCTCGGCCAGCGGCAGGCTGCGCTCCCGGCCGCGCGTGTAAGGCACGACGCAGTAGGTGCAGAACTTGTCGCAGCCGCGCTGCGCCGTGATCCACGCCCGGACACCCGGTTCGCGCTTGGGCTCGAGGTCGCCGTAGGTCTCGTCGCGATCGAGCCGCACGTTCGCCGTAGGCTCACCCGCCGCGCGCCGCAGGAGATCGGGGAGGTGGCGGTAGCCGTCGGGGCCCACCACGAGGTCGAGCACGCGCGCCTTGTCCAGCAGCCGCGAGCGCAGGTGCTGCGCCATGCAGCCGGCCACGCCGACCACGACCTCGGGGCGCGAGGCCTTGATCCGCGCGAACTCGCCGAGCCGGCCGAGCACGCGGAGCTCGGCGTGCTCGCGGATCGCGCAGGTGTTGAGCAGGATCGCGTCGGCGTCATCTGCGCGCGCGACCAGCGTCATGCCGGCGCGCTCCAGCACGCCGGCCATGGTCTCGCTGTCGGCCACGTTCATCTGGCAGCCGTAGGTCTCGAGGAACACGCGCTTCATGGGGGAGCGACGATAGCACGCGTGGCCCGGGCAGGGCGAAGCCGGAGCGTTGCGGTGAGGTCGGGGCGATCGCGTCCATCGCGGCGTCCCGAGATGGGGCCGCGCACCGCCCCACCTTCCCCGGGGAAGGT
>VBOS01000306.1:0-828 GCA_005893185.1 Candidatus Eiseniibacteriota bacterium | reverse complement strand
AGCTCGGTTGGGACCGTCAAATTGGCGCGTGTAATCGCTTGCGCCGACGGCCTGGCCTTGCCAGTAATCTGTGCAGCTGAAGGGCCCGACGGTGAAGTCGAAGTTGACAACGGGAGTCCCGGCCCGGCCCACACATCCTCCGCTTCCCATGGACCACCACGGCGAGAGCGTCGCCTGATTGGTCGTCAGATTGAGCACGACCTCGTTGCCGTCGACGGCGTCCACCTCGGGGGGCGGAATGTAGCTGCCGACCATGAGCTGGGTGCCGGTATTGGTATCGCACGCGAAGGCGTTGTTCAGTTGGTAGGTCACGCCGCTCGGACAGTCGTTCCAGCCCAGGTTCAATCCGAAGGCCGAGGCGAGGGAGGCCGTCCCGGCGACGAGGCAGGCGAGGCCGATGGTGACGAGAGTGACGAACACCCGTTTCATGGGAACCTCTGATGGTCCCTGATTCCCGGATCGTGGTCTGGCACCGGCCCCGCGCCTGAACCGGCGTCGGTCTGTGGCAGGGATGTCCCGACGGAACACCACACGAAATGGTACTCCAGCCCCGCTTCGTTGCAAGTGAGAAATCGAGCCGCAGGAGCAGTGCGCCTCGTTGCGCTTGTCCTGCTCGAGCACGGCGAACCGCCGCCGCCCCACGGGACGACGTCGCTCTTCGGGATGTAGATGCAGAGCGCTGCGCCAGCGCCTGAGCAAGTGGCTCGGGCTGCCGATCAGCGTGGACAACGACGCCAACTGTGCTGCGCTCGCCGAATCCACGCTGGGGGCCGCCCGCGGCACGCGCGCCTCGATCACCGTGACGCTCGGCACGGGCGTCGGCTGCGG
>VBOS01000304.1:3757-18952 GCA_005893185.1 Candidatus Eiseniibacteriota bacterium | reverse complement strand
ACCTGCCGAAAGCGCTCGCGGGGATGGTCTGCGGGATCGGGCGCGCGTGCACCGGGTGCGATCCGTGCGCCCTCGACGTGACAGCTGCGGCCGAGTCGTTGCGCACGCGTCCGTTGTTTCTCGTGCATGCGACACGCGACGACCGGTTCTCGACCGAGCAAGCGCGCGACCTGTGGCGCGCAGCGGGGGCGAAGGACGAGCTGTGGCTGCTCGACGTCGGGCACAACGAGGGCTGGCGGCTGCACCGCGAGGAGTACGAGCGGCGCGTGATCGCGTTCCTCGATCACGCGCTCGAGGCGGACATTCACGAGCCCGGCGGTCCGTCCGCTGCGGGCGCGCCGTGAGCGCCGCGATCCATCTCGGCACCCAGGGCTGGTCGTATCCCGACTGGGTGGGGACGTTCTATCCGCCGGGCGCGAAGCAGGAGCACTTCCTGCCGTTCTACGCCGGGGTGTTCGACACCGTCGAGCTCGACACCACGTTCTACCACGCGCCGCGTCCGGCGGTCGTGCGCTCGTGGGAGCGGAACACGCCCGCGGGCTTCCGCTTCGCCGCCAAGGTGCCCGAGACCATCACCCACACCGCGCGGCTCTCGAAGGTCGGCGAGCATATGGAGGAGTTCGCGCGCGCCCTCGAGCCGCTGGGGGAGAAGCTCGGACCGCTGCTGGTCCAGATGCCCGCCGATTTCACGCGCGACCCCGGGTCCACAGGATTGCTCGATCGGTTCCTCGCGGGAGTGTCGGGCACGGTGCGCATCGCGGTCGAGTTCCGCGACCGCTCGTGGCACGCGCGCGAGACGTATGACCTGCTGCGCGCCCGGCGCGCTGCGCTCGCATGGACCGAATGGCGCGATCTTCCGCGGGTGAACGACGTGACCGCCGATTTTCTCTACCTGCGCTGGCTCGGCGACCGGCGCGAGATCGCGAAGTACGACCGGGTGCAGATCGACCGTGGGGCCTCGTTCGAGAGCTGGGAGCGGGATCTGCGCCGGGTGCTTCCGGAAGTGCGCGAAGTGTTCGGCTACTTCAACAATCACTGGGCCGGCCACTCGCCCGCGAGCGCCGCCGAGATGAAGCGGCGGTTGGGCCTCGCGCCCGTCGAGCCGAAGTCGCTCTGGCCGCAGGGGGAGCTGTGGTGAGCGGGCCGCGCGGCGCGGGGGTCGAGCCGCGCTCTACCGTCCCTCGCCCTTCGGCGCCTCCTTGCCCTTGACGGAGCTCAGGCCCCGCAGCGCGGCGTCGCGCGCGGCGTCGATCTGTGCCTCGGGACCGGACAGGTAGAGCCGTCCGTAGGCGCCGAACAGCGAGGCGTCGATGAGCTTCACGCGCGCCGCCTTCAGCGCCTCGTTGGCGCCGAATGCGATGTAGCCGGCGGGCTCGGTCTCGAGGATGAGCAGGCTCTCGCCCGCGATCAGCATGTCGCCGTAGCGGGTCTTGTTGATGACCTGGGCGTGGTAAGGCTCGACCGCGCGGATCACCTGGTCCGAGACCACGCGCGGCTTCAGGCGGTCGCTCTCGGAGATCTGGAGGTAGTCGAGCACCGCCTCGCCGCCGAGCTGGACCTGCCCCTTGTCGCGATGATGGATCTCCAGCAGCCCGAAGGCGCGCTCGACCACCATGATGGCAGCCGTGCACTGCGTGGCCTTGAGCGCGACATCGGTGATGCGGTTGATGATGAGGCCGGGCGCGGTTTCGATGAGCATGGACGCGTCGCCCGCGAGCGGCAGGAACCCGCGCGCGGTCGTGCCGATGAAGGCGGCGAGCTGGGGCTGGAGATCATCGAGGAAGACGTAGCTGCGCAGCGTGACGTCGGCCATGGCGCGGCACGTTAGCGGCGCTGCCTACGGGGAGTCAATCGCGGCGCCGGCGGCGCGGGCACGGGGGCGCGCTCCATCCCCCTTCACCCTCCAGCGTGCGAACGGGCGCCTCCGCCCTCCTCGGGTGAACCTCGGCTAGAGCTCCGTCATCCGCTGCCACAACGATTCCAGCTCGGCGCGCAGGCGCTCGTACTCGGTCACGAGCTCCTTCGCGCGCGTGCCGTCGTGGTAGACCTCGGGATTGGCGAGCTGCGTCTCGAGAACGCGGACCCGATCCTCGCGCTGCTGGATGTCGCGCTCGATGCGCTTGAGCTCGTTCGCCCGTTGCTGCTGCTCGGCGCGCGGGCGGCGGCCGTCTCTGCGGGCGGGGCCCAGGCGCCCGCCCGCGGCGGCCGGGGTGGGAGAGGGCAACGCCTTCCGCGAGGGCTCCGCTCCCGAGCCGGAGCGGGTGGCCGCGCGGGCGCCCTTCCCCGGCGCCCGTGCCTCGGGATGCGCGCCCCGGCCCGACGGACGCGCTCCCGCCTCCGAGCCCCGCCCCGGCGCGCGGGCCTGCGCGAGCACGCGCCCGTCCGCCCCGCGCGCCTCGGGCGCAGCAGCGCCCGCCGCCCGCGCCAGCCGCGCCTGCTCGTAGTCGTCGTAGCCTCCGGGGTAGAGACGCACGCGCCCGTCTGTCACCTCGATCACCCGCGTTGTGAGCCGCGCCATGAGCGAGCGGTCGTGGGTGACCACGACGATCGCGCCCGCGTACTGCTCGAGCGCCTCTTCGAGCACCTCCTTGCCCGCGAGGTCGAGGTGGTGCGTGGGCTCGTCGAGCAGGAGCAGGTTGGCGGGCTCGAGCAGGATGCGCGAGAGCGCCACGCGCTGGCGCTCGCCTCCCGAGAGCACGCGGCACAGCTTCAAGACGTCGTCGCCCGAGAACAGGAAGTTGCCGAGCAGATTGCGCAGCCGCGGGCGCCACTCGACGGGGGCGACCTCTTCGAGCGCGGCGAGCACGGTGTGCGACGGGGTGAGCGTCTCGGCGGCGTGCTGGGCGAAGTAGCCGAGCCGCGTGTGCGGATAGCTCTCCCGCACGCCGGCTCGGGGCGCGAGCTGCCCCCCCAGCACCCGCAGCAGCGTGGTCTTCCCGGCGCCGTTCGCCCCCACGATCGCGACCTTGTCGCCGAGCTCGATCTCGAGCCCGGCGCCCGCGAACACGTCGCGCGCCTCGTAACCGAACGAGACGTCGCGCAGCCGCACCAGCGTGCGCCCGGCGTGGGGCGGATCGGGGAAGCTGAAGCGGATGCGCTTGGGCCGGTGCGGCAGAACCACCTTCTGCTCCTCGAGGCGGGCGATCATCTTGCGCTTGCTCTGGGCCTGCGAGGCCTTGGTGTTCTTGGCGCCGAAGCGCTCGACGAAGCGCGAGAGCTGGGCGATGCGCTTCTCGACCTGGACGTTTCCGGCCTCGAGCCGCTCGCGGCGCAGCTCGCGCTCATCGAGGTAGGCCGTGAAGGACATGGCGTACTCGGAGAGCGCGCCGAGATCCAGCTCGCGCACCTCGGTGGCCACGCGGTCGAGGAACACGCGGTCGTGGGAGACCACGACCAGCCCGCCGTGGAAGTCCTCGAGATAGTCCTCGAGCCACTCCATCGCGGGCAGGTCGAGATGGTTGGTGGGCTCGTCGAGGAACAGCAGCGTGGGATCGGTGAGCAGCAGCGCTGCGAGCGCCGCGCGCATGCGCCAGCCGCCCGAGAACTCGGCGAGCGGCCGGTCCTGGTCGCGGCGCGAGAACCCGAGCCCGGTGAGCACGCGCCGCGCCTCGGTCTCGAGCGTGTGCTCGTCGTGCAGCTCGAGGTGGTGCTGGAGCTCGCCCGCGCGCTCGAGCAGCGTGGTGAGCCGCTCGTCGTCGGCGGAAATCCCGGAGAGGCTCGCGTGGAGCGCGTCCAGCTCCTCGCGCATCCCCAGCAGGTGCCGGTGCGCCTCCATCGCGCGCCCCAGCACGGTGCCCTCGAAGGTCTCGGCGGCCTCCTGCGGCAGATAGCCGAGGCGCGTGCCGCGGGCGAGGACCCTGGCGCCCGAGTCGGGACGCAGCTCGCCCAGCATCACGCGCAGCAGCGTGGTCTTCCCGGCGCCGTTCGGGCCCACGAGCGCCACGCGGTCGCCCGGGCTCAACACCCAGTCGAGCCGCTCGAACAGCACGCGCTCGCCGATCGAGTAGCGCAGGTCCTGGAGCTGAATCAACGATCTACCGCACCGCCAGCTCGCTGGGCGCGTCCGACGTGAGGCGCTCGGGGTTCAGCCCCTCGAGGTCGGACACTACGAAGCGTCCGTCCTTGCGGATCATCTCCCCGTCGAACCAGATCTCGCCGCCGCCGTACTCCGGACGCTGGATCAGCACCAGGTCCCAGTGGATCTGGGAGCGGTTGCCGTTGTCCGCGATGCTGTAGGCCTGACCGGGCGTGAAGTGGAGCGAGCCGGCGATTTTCTCGTCGAAGAGCGTGTCCTTCATCGGAGTGAGGATGTAGGGATTGAACCCGAGCGAGAACTCTCCCACGTGCCGCGCGCCCTCGTCGGTGTCGAGCAGCTCGTCGAGCTTGGCCTGCGGATTCCCCTTGGCGCGGACGATCCGGCCGCCTTCGAACGTGAAGCTCAGCTGGTCGTAGGTCACGCCGAGGTAGAGCGAGGGCGTGTTGTAGGTGATCGTGCCGCGCACCGAGTCCCGCACAGGCGCCGTGAAGCACTCGCCGTCCGGGAGGTTGCGCCGGCCCTCGCACGGCACGACGCCGATGCCCTTGACGCTGAACTCGAGGTCGGTGCCCGGACCCTTGATGCGCACGCGATCGGTGCGCTTCATGCGCTCGACGAGCGGCGCAATGGCTTCGGACATACGGCCGTAGTCGAGCGTGCACACGCGGTAGTAGAAGTCCTCGAACGCATCTGTGCTCATGTTCGCCATCTGCGCCATCGAGGGCGTCGGGTAACGGAGCACGACCCACTTCGTGTGGTTCACGCGGTAGTCGAGGTGCACCGGGTGCGCGACCAGCTTCGAGTGCAGCGCGGTCTTGTCGCCGGGCACGTCGGCCAGCTCCGAGCTGTTGTCGGCTGAGCGCAACCCCACGTAGGCCTGCACCTGCTTCATCTGAAACAGCTCGATGTCGCTCTGGATCTTGAACTGCTTCTCGGTGGCGCGGCGCATCAGGCTGCGGTTCACCGCGTTGCTGCGCAGGTAGACGACCGGGATGCCCTTGGCGTCGAGGGCGGCGTCCACCAGGTCGAGCACGAGCCCCGTGTTCAGGTCGAACGATTCGATCAGGATCGCTTCCCCGGGCTCGAGCCGAGTGGAGTGGCGGATGATGACGCGGGCCAGTGTGGCATTGCGCGGGTCGCGCATGGGATATCCTCCAGTGATGCCGGCGGCGGGCAACGCGCGTCCGCCGGGCGTTCGCGCGGCCCGGGTGACGCGCCACCCGTACATTGCGCTCGAGCCACGCACAGAATAGCACGGGAGGAGTCGTCGCATGGATTCGTTCCGCGTCGTCCTGCTGGGCGCCGGTTTCGCGCGCACCGTTCAAGCGGTCGCGTTCGCCCGCCACCCGGGCTTCCGGATCGTGGCGCTCGCAGGCGCCTCGGCTGAGAAGACCGCGCGTGCCGCCCGCGAGCTCGGCATCCCGCGCGCATCGACGGACTGGCGGAGGCTGCTCGATGAAGAATCCCCCGACCTGGCGAGCGTGGCCACGCCCGTCGACCTGCATCACCCGATGGCGATGGCCGCGCTCGAGGCCGGGGCCCATGTGCTGTGCGAGAAGCCCACCGCGCTCCACCGCTTTCAGGCCGCCGAGATCCGCGACCGGGCGCTCGCCCGCGAGCGGGTGGCCCTGGTGCGGGAGGGAGCGATCGGAACGCCGCGGCGCGGCGAGATCCTCGGCCGCTACGCGATCTGGCACCGGCCGGAATCGCGCGGCATGACGTGGCTCTCGGAGCGGCGACGGGGCGGCGGCATCCTCGGAGCGCTGGGATCGCACCACACCGACTGCCTGCGGCTCTTCTTTGGCGAGCCGCGCTCGGTGCTGGCCACGGTGCGCGTGCTCCAGCCGCGGCGCGGGCCCACCCCCGAGCTGCCCCAGGCGGGCATGGCGACCGCCGACGACGCGTGCACGCTCCACTACGACTTCGCGGATGGGGCGACGGGGCTCGTCGACCTCAACGCCACCACGCCCTACCGCTGGGAGCGCTTCGAGATCCAGGGCAGCGATGCCGCGCTGCGCTGGGACGAGACCGGCTACCGACTGTGGCGCATCGCCCCGGGGCGCGAGCCCGAGGAGATCGCGACCCCGGAGGCGCTGAGGCTCGCGCCGCGCGCGGGCGAGCCCGCGCTGGTCGCGCCGTTCGAGGTGATGGTCGAGCGCATGTACCGGGCGCTCAAGGGCGAGCGTCCGATGGAGCCGAGCTTCGACGAAGCGGTGGCTGTGCAGAGCGCGCTCGACGCAGCTCGCGCCTCGAGCGACTCGGGAGCGCGCGTCGCAGTCGAGATTCCGGCGCGCGCCACCGCCGCCGTCCGGCCCGGCTAAGGCGCTGCGATCATGACGCCGCGATCGCGCTGCGCCGGGGTTGGACCCGCGCGCGGCGTCTTCGCTATACTTGTGAGGCGCGCTACGAGAGGGCGCAATCCTTAAAGGGCCGGAGAGGAGGGGTCATGGCAGACTGGGACGTCATCGCCAAGCAACGCCTGACCGAAGACTGGTCCACGCTGCGCTCCGCCTACCTGCCGCTCAACCAGGCCATGCGCCGCAACGTGGAATTCCTCGAGAAGGGCGAGGGGTCGTTTGCCGACCTCCTGTCGGTCGTGCGCGAGCGGCTCGAGGGCACGCTCAAGAACCTCACGGCGCTGTGCAACCGGCGCTCGCCGTGGGCGCGGCTCGAGGCGATCCGCAACCTGCGCGTGCTGGCGACCGGCCTCAAGGGCGCGGCCAACGATGACCCGCGCGCCCTGCTGCGCTTCCAGTTCGCGCTGAGCGAGCTGCTGACCAACGTGTGGAAGGACGCACCCACCGAGGCGCGGGTCGCCCAGAATCTCAAGCTCGAGGGCGAGCTCGAGTTCTGGTTCGGGTGCGATTGCTGCGCGGTGGGACAACTCAAGCCGGCCGGTCCCGACGATCCGCCCGACCTCACGCGCGGCAAGGAGCTGCGCCTGGTCTGGGAGGTCGACGCGCTGTTCGCATGGACGCTCGACGAGTTCGAGGACTATCTCGCCAGCGAGCGTTATGCGCTGCCCACGACCCCGCGAGTCGCGGCCTGCGAGGACATCGGTCTTCCGATCGTGGACGTGGCCTCCGACGCGTTACGCCGGGGGAACGAGCTGTTCGGCGGCCAGGGCGGAGGCCTGTTCGGCCCGCTCGACCTCAAGTTCCTGGACTTGACCTGATCCGGCCCCATCCGGGCCGCGACCGGCGGCCCGGGGGCCCGAGCTGTCAAACCACGGTCAACTTTGCCAAGGGACGCGCGCGCGACTTGCCACGCCGCGTCTTTGGTCGTATCGCTCGCATCCGAATCCTCACACCGGGAGGGAAACTCCCCCCCGATCGATCCGGGTTCACGCGCACGAGGAGGAGTCACGCAATGAAGCGAGTTCTGGGTTCGCTGGTCCTGGTGGCTGCGCTGGCGTTCGCGGCGGCGGCGCTCGCGGACGAGATGAAAAGCATGAAGACGGAGGGCGCGAAGCCGGAGGCGAAGACCGTGACGCTCAAGGGCGAGCTCGTGGACATGGGCTGTTACGTGTCGCACGGCGCCCGGGGCGAGAAGCACAAGGGCTGCGCCACCAAGTGCGTTTCCGGCGGGATGCCGATGGGCCTGCTCACCGCCGAAAACAAGCTCTACGTGCTCGCCCTCAATCACGACAACGCCGATCCCTTCAACCAGGCCAAGGAAATGATGGCGGCCATGGTCGAGGTCACGGGCACGGTCTCGGAGCGCGGCGGAGCCCGCATCATCGACGTGACGGGCATCAAGGCGGCGGCAGCGGCGGCGCCCGCGGCCAAGTAGCGCGCGAGCAGTGCACAATCGGGCGCGTGGATCCCGGATCGCTCCACGCGCCCGTTTCGTTTGCGGGGGAGAGGGAGCGGGCAGCTGCTTCGCTCGACGCCCGCGATGAGGCTCCGCTTCGTCGTGTTCGGGGCGCTGCTCGTCCTCCTGGCCGGGGCGGCGATCGCGCTGCGCTCCTCGCTCCCGGCCGCCGAGCGCGGCCGCCGGCTCGCGCTCCGCACCGGCTGCTTCGCCTGCCACGGCCCGGAGGGCACGCGCGGCACATCGAATCCCGGGCGCGCGGACAAGACCGTGCCCACGTTCGACGACGACCTGATGATGTTCGCGAAGAGCCGCGAGGAGATCCGCGAGTGGATCCGCGATGGCGCGTCCGCGGCGAAGAAGAAGAGCGAGACCTGGCGGCGCGACCGCGAGCGCGGCACGCTGCGCATGCCGGCCTTCGGCCGCCGTCTGGGGCCCAGGCAGATCGATGACCTGGTGGCCTTCGTGGAGGCGGCGGGCGGCCGACCCGAGCCGGAGGATTCCCTCGCCGCCCGCGGGCTCGAGCGCAGCCGGGCGCTCGGTTGCAACGGTTGTCACGGCCCGGGCGGACGCCTGGCGCGGCCCAACCCCGGATCGCTCAAGGGCTACGTGCCATCGTGGGACGGACGCGATTTCCCGGAGCTGGTGCAGGACCGCGCCGAGTTCGGGCAGTGGGTCGAGCACGGCGTGAGCCGCCGCTTCGAGCAGAACCCGCTCGCGCGCTTCTTCCTCGACCGCGCCGTGCTGCGCATGCCCGCATTCGAGAAGCATCTCGAGCCGGGCGACGTGGACGTGCTTTGGGCCTACGTGCGCTGGCTGCGGGATCGCGCGAGCGTGGGCGCGGGCCGTCCAGGGTAGCCACGCATGCCGCGGCGCCAATCACCGCCGGCCGGCGGTTCTTAGCGCCTGCGGGCTTTCTTCGCCGCGCGCCGCTTGGCCTGCTTCTTCCGACGGCCCTGCTTGGCGCGCTTGCGGCGCAGGCGATGCTTGAATGAGGTCATGGGGCTCCGGGGTGTGGGTGGATGCCGCAGCTGAGCGGTGGCACGCCGGGCCAAGCTATCCGAGACGCCACAAACAACGCAAACGCCCGGCTCGATTCCGAGCCGGGCGTCGCGTACCGCAGCCTCCGTGCCGCGGTTCAGGCCGCTTCGTCGCGATTCTTCCGCTGCTCGAGCGAGCGCTTCACCAGCGCTTCGGCCTCGGTACCGGCCTTGACCTCCGCCGTCGAGGCCACGATCACGTAGATGCGGGTATTGTTGCTCTTGGCATCGGCCGGGAACATGAAGAACCCCTCGCGATCCGCGGAATACGTGAGCGAGTACCCACACAAGAGCTCGCCGTCCTTGAAGCGCACCGCGAGCTTCATCCCCTGTTTCGTCACGGCAGGGGCGGCTAGGAACCCGACCGCGTTCTGCCGCTGGGCGTCGCCCTGGAAGTCCCGGACAAAGAAGACCGCCTTGAGCGACTTGCAGCGCACCTCCACGGGCTCTCCGCCCTCAGCGGGCTGGATGTGGAAGAGCGGACGATTGGGGAAGAAATCCTGCGTCGTGCCCTTGAAGAGCTTTCCATCCCGGGCATGAACGACGATCTTGTTGAGGTCCGCCATCGCAGTGCTCCTTCGGCGCCGTCGGCCGGTTCCGTCGGTGGGAGGCCAGCGCAAGAAGGTGTCCCATGGGCGCCAAGCCTCGTTCCACTCATCGGCCTCCGCCCATCCTGACTTGAGAGCCGAATCCCCAGCCGGACTCCCGGGTCGGCCTTGATGACGCAGCGTGGATGTGGCACGGTTCGACGCTTTCCTGCGGGATCCACCGTGCCTCAGCTCGAAAGGAGCCCTTCCATGATGAAGCATCCTGCGTTCTGGCTCGCCACGCTCGCTGCGCTCGCGCTCGCGGGCTGCCAGCAGACCGGCACAACGGAGAAGTCCTCGACAGCGAGCAGCACCACCACCGCCAGCGCTCCCTCCGAGAGCCCGTCCGCGACGACCGGCGGGGCGATGGAAGTCCAGGAGCGAACGCTCCCCGGCGGGCTCAAGGTGTCCGATCTCAAGATCGGCAGCGGCCCGATGGCCGAGTCCGGCCGTTCGGTCTCCGTGCACTACACGGGCTGGCTCACCGACGGCACCAAGTTCGACAGCTCGCTGGATCGCGGCGAGCCCATCGGCTTTCAGCTGGGAACCGGAGCGGTCATCCGCGGCTGGGACGAGGGCCTGAAGGGGATGCGCGTGGGGGGGAAGCGCAAGCTGACGATCCCCTCCGACATGGCCTACGGCGCAGCGGGCCGTCCTCCCGTGATTCCTCCCGACGCGACGCTGGTCTTCGAGGTCGAGCTGATGGACGTGAAGTAGCCGCGATTCGTTCGCGGCTCAGCGAGATCGTCGATTCGAGGCCGGCGCCGGGGCCGGAGTCCCCGGCGCAGCGAGCCGCATCTGCACCGGGCTTGCCATCAGCGTGTCGAGCGCGATCACGTCTCCGCGCGCGCCGACCTGACCGAAGGCCAGCACGCCGGTGGGGCAGGCGTGGACGCACGCCGAGCAGCGCACGCACTCCGGATCCCGCATCGGCATGCCCCGGTTGGCGAAGCTCATCACGTCGATCCCCTGGTGGCAGATCGACGTGCAGGCCCCGCACGAGATGCACTTCTTCTTGTCCGGGACGATCGCGAAGCGGCTGAAGCGCGCATAGATGTGCATCAGCGCGGCGAGCGGGCAGAGGAAGCGGCACCACGCGCGCCCCGAGTACCAGAAGTACACACCGTAGCCCACGACTCCGCCGAGGAACACGTCCACCGTCCACTTGTAGCGCTCCTTGAGCGGCTCGAAGACCGCGTCCGCCCAGTTGCCGGCCGGCAGAGCCCAGCCCGCCACGCGCACGATCAGGAGGACGAGCGCCGCCGCCAGCACGATCTGGCCCGCCAGGTTCGCGCGATTCCAGCCCGGCCCGTGCGGCATCTTGTGGCGATGGGTGTCGCCGAGCGTCTCGGCCAGCGCCCCGCACGAGCAGATCCAGCCGCAGTAGAAGCCCTTCCCGAAGAAGTAGATCCCGAGCGGGATCAGGACGCACGTCTGGACGAAGCCGATCGCGATCCACCACCACAAAGGCTGGTGCGTGAAGAGGTTGTAGACGTCGAGCGGCCACGCGAGGATGAACCCGTAGGCGCGCCAGAACTCGCGCCCGTGCCCGTAGCTCACGACCGGGAAGAGCGCGTCCGCCAGGGCCCGCGGCAGGAGCCCGCGGTACTGGAGCTGGGGCAGGATCACCTCGGGCACCAGGAACAGCGGGAACACCTGGAACGCCATGAGCGTGAGCGTCTGCGCCGTCACGTAGGGAGTGCGCCGCCGTAGGATGCGGCGGATGCCGAAGATCACGACCACCAGCGAGTAGGCGAGCGTGTACCAGAAGGCCGGGCTCGATGCGCTGATCGCGAGCGTGCCGAGCAGCGTGCGGGGGTCCTTCGCCGCCGCCGCGATCGCGCCGCCAGCTGCTGCGAGCAGAAGAGGGAGGTTGGTCGGGAACCAGTGGTTCCGGTACCACAGGTCGCTCATCCAGCCGCCCGACTTCCAGTTGTAGAGCCACGCGCAGAAGGCGAGAAAGAGCGTCATCATCGCCCACCGCCGGCCGGTCATCTCGCCCGCGATCGGGACGCCGGAGCGCCGGAAGAAATCGAGCGGCGCGTCGCGCCCGATCATCGCGAACACCACGTCGTTGGCGACGGTTTCCGGCCGGCCGTCGGCCCCGATCAGATCCACATCGCGCTCGCGGATCTCCCGGACACGGGTGCCGAGCTCGAGCTCGATGCTCCCCGGCGGATGCGGCCGCGCGTCGAACCGTCCGATCGCCGCCGTCAGCCATTCCGACGTGGGATGCTCGATCGTGACATCGGCCATGGGGTCGCGGCGCAGCCGCTCCAGCTTCACGAGGTTCGCGTGTTTGGGGCGCGTGAGCTCGGGCTTGCGGTAGGAGAGCGTGACGCGCGCGCCGGCCGCCGCCAATGCGATCGTGGCCTCCACCGCCGTGTCCCCACCGCCCACCACCAGCACGCGCTTCCCGCAGAAGTCCGCCGGATCGTGCAGCCGGTGATACCGACGGCGATCAGCACGTTGCGGGCGCGGACCGGCTCGCCCTCTTCGAGGATCACGAGCAGGTGGTCGCGGCTCTTTCCCACGCGCTCCGCGCGCGTGCGAATCACTTCGATCCCGGCGCCCGCGACCTGCCGCTCCAGCTCATCGACCAGCGCCTCCTTGACCTGGGCGGTGACCGCGAGGCCGCCGGCCGGCGCCATCTCCAGCGGATACGTGTAGATCGGTTTCGCCTTCGGGAAGTCGCGCAGGGTCGCGAACGGCTGCGCAGCCTCGATCACCCGGAAGGAGAGCCCGCGCCGCCTCGCCTCGATGGCGGCCGCCATGCCCGACACGCCTCCCCCCACGATCACGAGGTCGAGGAGCCCGGGCGCGCGCGAGCGGCGCGCGAGGTCGGACGCGATCCGCTCGACGACGCGCGCTCCGGAATCGAGCGCGAACTTGAGCAGCGGGATCCCGGTGAGGTCGCCTGAGACGTACACGCCGGGAACGCGGGTGGCACCGCCCGCGCGGACTTCGGGGAAGCGCTCCACCGTGCCGGCGGGCCAGCGCCCGTGGAGCCAGTGCGCGTAGCGAGCGATCCGGCGAAGCATCACGTACGCCCGTGCCGGGATGCGCCCGCTCCGGGACACGCGCGTCCAGCGGGCGCAGGCGTGTGCGAACCGCGACCGCCGGGCCGCCCGAAACGACAAGCGGCGCCGGGATTCCGGCGCCGCATCGTTCGCGTGAGGTGGTACCTCGGGCGAAGGGTCGTAGCGAAATCAGGCCTTGCGGACGTTTGCGGCCTGCAGTCCCTTCGGACCGCGGGTGACGTCGAACTCCACGGACTCACCCTCGGCGAGCGTCTTGAAGCCGTCGCCCTGGATCGCCGAGAAGTGCACGAAAACGTCCTCTCCACCCTCCTGGGAAATGAAGCCAAATCCCTTGGCCTCGTTGAACCACTTCACCGTGCCACGTGCCACTGACCAACTCCTTGCATGCAAGGGCGCGACGGCCCTTCGTTCGTTGCCGCCTGAACGCGACGGCTGCGCCCGGTCACTGCGACCGGAGCTTCGTGAGCCGCGACCCTCACAAACGAAATCCGCCAGGGGCTTCCTGGCGGCATGGAACGTTCGAAGGGACGTCCACCGGCTGCCGAAGACGGCAAAGAATATGTCCGCTCCCGCAGGAGAAGGCAAGGCGGATTTTCGGGCCGTGGATCGCGGGCCGGATCACGTCTTCGAGGTGCGGAGCTTGATGCCGCAGCCGAGGGCCTTGGTCTCGGCGAGCGTGATCTCCTTGCCGTCGAGCAGGGCGTTCACCGCTTCCTCGAGGTAGTGGACCTTCACCTGGTCGGGCTGGTGCGCGTTGTCGTCGATCGCGCCGTGGTAGACGAGCAGGCCCTTGGCGTCGAAGAGGAACGCTTCCGGCGTTCGCGTCGCCCCGAAGGCGCGGGCCACATCCGATGTGCCATCCACCGCGTACGGGAACCCCATCTTCGACTTCTTCGCGTTCGACTGCATCGTGGCGAAGTCGTCCTCGGGATAGGCCGCGGGATCGTTGGAGTTGATCGCGATCACGCCGATGCCGCGCTTCACGGACTTGTTGCCGAGGCTCACGATGCGCGCATGCCAGGCCTTGGCCCACGGGCAGTGGTTGCACGTGAACACGATCAGAGTGCCCTTGGCGCCCTTGGCCTGGGTGATCGAGATCTCCTTCCCGTCCACGTTCTTCATCTTCGTCTCGGCGAGCGGCGCCGTCTTGCCGAGCGCCAGCGCCCCGGGCGCTTCGCCGGGCTCGGACTGCGACGCCGCCAGCGCCGCGATCGAGGCCGTCGCCACCAGCGCGCCCGTGGCTGCGAGCACCTTCATCTTCGCTGTCTTCACGTCTTCACCTCCGTGGAATCGGTCCCGCGGCCCTTCTGCAGCACGTCGCGCACAGCTCGCGACAACGTCTCGTAGCTCTGCCGGCCCTCCCAGAATCGCACGCGGTGTCCCGCGCCGTCGTAGAGGAACGTTGCGGGCAGCGCCCCGCTCCACAGCGAGTCGAGCGTGTTGATGAACCGCATGTCGTCGCCGGTCTTGTGATAGGAGGGGAAGTCGACACCATGGTCGGCGAGGAACGCATGCGCCTGGGGGAGCGACTCGTCGAAGTCCGCCGAAACCAGCACCAGACGCAGTCCCGCGGCGCGCAGGTCGCGACCCAGCCGGACCATGTCGGGGAACTCCGCGCGGCACGGCGCGCACCAGGTCGCCCACACGTTGACGAGCACAGCCCGTGCGCCCGGGGCCCGCACCGCCGCCAGCACCTGGTCGGCGGTCGCGGCCTCGAACGCCGCACGCCGCCCGCACCCGCAGGCGATCAGCGCGAGCGCGAGCGCGAATCCGGAGGCGCGCCGCATTCAGGCATCCCGCGCGCCGGCGAGCGCCGGCGCGGCCGCGGTCGAGCGCTTGCCATCGCTCAGGATTCCGAGCGCCAGCCCGGCGAACACCAGCAGCGCGCCCGCCCAATGGGCGGAGGTCAGGCGCTCGTGGCGCACCGCCGAGCCGAGCAGAACCGCCACCACCGGCACCACGACGGCCACGAAGCTGACGCGGGTGACGTCCCAGTGGTTCACGAGCCACACGTAGAGCACAAAGGCCCCCACCGATCCCGCGAGCGTGAGGTAGAGGATCGGCAGGACCGCGCGCGGGTCATGCGGGATCGCGTGCGGCTCGCGGGCGAGGAAGCTGCCCGCCGCGCATACGAGGAGCCCCGCCATCGCCCCCACGGCGTTGGCGCCGAGCGGGTGCTGGTGCGGCCCGCGCTTCAGCACCACGCCGGAGGCCGAGGCCACGGTCGCCGCCATGAAGATCGCGACGATCGGGAGCCCCGAGACCCGCGCCCTAAGCTCACCCGAGAAGATCATGCCGACGCCCGCCAGCGCGACCAGCGCGCCCGCAATCTTGAGCGCGCGAATCCGCTCCAGCCCGGCTGCGCGCGCGAACAGCGCGGTCGAGAGCGGAACGGTTCCGTAGAGGATCGCCGCCAGTCCGGAAGGCACCGTCTTCTCGCCCCAGTAGAGCAGGCAGAAGCCGAAGCCGAAGTTGAGGAATCCGAACCCGGCAGCTGTGTAGAGCGCCGGCCCGCGTGGGAGGCTGCGGCCCGTGAGCCGCGTGAGCGCAACGAGCAGGAGAGATGCGAGCCCGAGCCGCAGCGTCGCCGCCCACAGCGGCGGCACCGTGTCGTTGCCCATGCTGATGAAGAGAAAGGTGCTGCCCCAGATCGCGCAGCAGCCGGCGAACGCCGCATA
>VBOS01000304.1:0-3643 GCA_005893185.1 Candidatus Eiseniibacteriota bacterium | reverse complement strand
AGCTTCTTCTTGAGCCCCTCGATCGTGGCGTCCGAGCGCTGGCCCGGCGGGAACGACTCAGCTGCCGCGATCGCCTCCTCGACGGTGCGACGCGCCGCGGTCGTGTCGCCAGCCGCTGCGTAGATGTCGGCGCGCGTCCGAAGCAGGCGGAGCTTCCGCGGCCCGTAGGCCTTGGGCAGCGCGCGGTCCGAGGCGGCGAGCGCATCGTCCCAGCGCTTCATCTCCTGGTAGGCGATCGCCAGCCGCGCGGGCGGATTGTAGTCGTCCGGGAAGTCGCGCTCCGACGCATCGAGCATCGGGATCGCGCGCTGCGGCGCGCCCATCTCGATGTAGGCCGAAAGCCGATGCGGATCGAATACCGCGCGCTGCTCCGGGCTCTTCGCGCGCGCCGCCTGGCCCTCGAGAAATGCGGCCCACTGCCGCGCGACCTCGCGCGCGCCGGCCTCGTCCTTCGCGTCCTTGCGCTCGTCCAGGAGCGCGATGTAGGTGCCGGAGCGATCGTCGGCCGCCACAGCCAGCGTGGAGTCGGCGACCACATCTCGCGCTGCAGCTGTGAGCGTCTTCACCAGCGCCGCGCGCTGCGGATGCTCGTTCGGGAGCGCGAGCGCAGCATCGAGCCCGGTCGCAGCCACGTTGGCGGCCGAGGGCGTGCGCGCGAGCCGCGGATAGGCGTCGCGCGCGAGCATCGCGGCCGCCTCCGAGCTGTCGCTGCTCGTGAGCGCATAGAGCCGCGACTCCACGGAGCGCGAGTACTGGGGCCAGCCCGTGGGTGAGGCGGCGAGCGCCTCGCCGTATGCGCCCGCCGCTGCTGCCCAGTCGCCGGCTCCGTAGAGGCGCTCGGCGCGCGCCAGCGCCTGATTCGCCTTTTCGGAACCGTGAGCCGAGGTACCGGACCCGCCGCTTGCGGTCTTGGCACCCGCCCCGGCCGGCGCCGCTCGATCCGCAGTGGCGCGCGCGACCGCTGTGCGGCCGTCGTCGAGGATGCGGTCGAGCTGCGCGACCGTGGCTCCGCCCACCCAGCGCAGCGCGACTTCCTCCGTCCCCGGATCGATGACGAAGAACGTGGGCAGTGCTGGGATTCCGAGCCGCTTCGCGACCGAAGCGTTCTTCGACTTTTCGGTGTCCAGCTCGAGCCAGACAAACTGTCCGGCGCGCCGCGCGAGGGCCGGATCGGCGAAGACATAGGCCCTCATCGAGCGGCACGTGTGTCACCACGGCGCCCAGGACTCGATGAAGAGCGGCACCTTGCGGGCGCGCGCCTCGGCGACCGCCTTGGTGTAGTCGTCCGCGATGAAGGGGAGCACCGTGCGCGTGCCGGTTGTGGCGCCGCCCGAGGCCGGCAGGACCGCTGCGAGTGCGCAGAGGAGCCCGATGGCGGAAGCGGAGCGCGCACTCATGGCGCGTATCCTAGCAGAGGGCGTACTCTGGGGCACGTCGCTTCCTTCGGCTCCGTGGAGGATCCGCTCGAACATGCGTCTCGATGCGATCGCCCCGCTCGCGCTCGTCTCCCGCATCCTCGTCGCCGTCGGCTACCTCGGGTTCTTCGTCTTCTTCTTCAGCCAGGCCAGGCCTGCGCGCGGGGCCGACACGAAGCGCGCCCCCGCCTCGCAGCTCGGTATCGCCATTCAGATGGTCGCGTACGCGCTCGTCTGGATGCTCCAGCGGCGCCCTCCGGCGGCCGGCGCGCCGCTCTCGGCCGCCGAGATCACGCTCGACCTCCTCGCGCCCGTCATCTCGGCGGCCTCGGCGTGGATGGGGCTGTCCGCCGTCCGCACGCTGGGCCGGCAATGGAGCTACACGGCGCGCATCGTCCAGGACCACAAGCTGGTGACAGATGGCCCGTACCGTCTGGTCCGGCACCCGATCTATACGGCGATGTTCGGCAAGCTCATCGCGGCCAACTTCGCTTTCGGCCACTGGATCGGGCTGTGGGTCGGAGGCTCGATCTTCGTGCTCGGGACGATGATCCGCATCCGCGCCGAGGAGCGCCTCCTGCGGGAGGCGTTCGGCGCGGAATACGAGGCGTACGCACGGCGCGTCCCGGCGCTCATTCCGTTCGTGGGTTGAGTCGTTCGACCGATCGCGGCCCCTGCCTCAGCGGGGCGATGTGCTTCCGATCTTCGCGCCTTGCGCGATCCACGCCCCGAGCGTGCGGCGCTCTTCCGGCGTCATGCCGGTGAGGTTGCCGAGCGGCATGGTCTCGGTGACCACGGCGCGTGCCAGGATGCGCGGCGCGAGTGAGACGATCCGCTGCGGCTCGTCGAGCCGCACGCCCTGCGGCGGCTCGGCGAACGCCGGATTCGAGGGCTTCGCGGCATGGCACGTCACGCAGCGCCGCGCGATGATCGCCTGCACCTCCGCGAACGCCACAGGCGGGTCGCCGCGGTAGGCCGACGCGCTGGCGGCCGGGGCGCCTGCGCGCACAGCCAGCGTGACGGCTCCGACGAATGACACCGCACCTGCGAGCACGATCCAGCGGTTGCTCCGCACGCCGAAGTTCATCACGTACTTCACCGATGCACCGAGCACGACGAGCGACACCAGCGAAGCCCAAGCGAGCGGGTGCCCCCATGTGCCGGGGAAATGGTTGCTGAGCATGGTGAAGAGCACAGGCAGCGTCAGGTAGTGGTTGTGGATCGAGCGCATCTTGGCGCGCTCGCCGTAGGTCACGTCCACCGGCTTGCCGGCGCGAGTCGCTGCCAGCATGTGCGCCTGGGCGGGGATGATCCGGCGCCACACGTTGGCGGCCATGATCGTGCCGAGCATGGCTCCCAGGTGGAGAAAGGCCGCACGCCCGCTGAACACGCGGGTCAGCCCGTAGGCCAGCGCCACGATGAGCGCGAACGAGACGAGCCCGGCAACCGCCGGCCGGCGCGCGAGCGGCGAGGTCCACAGCGCGTCGTACACCAGCCAGCCTGCAAGGAGCAGCGCGAGGCTCACGCCGATGGCTGCGGGGACGCCGATCGCGGAGACGCTGCGGTCCACGAGGAAGAGCCCGCCGCCGAAGTAGTAGACGATGCCGAGCAGGAAGATGCCACTGATCCATGTGGTGTACGCTTCCCACTTGAACCAGTGGAGCCGGGGCGGCAGCTCGGCCGGCGCGAGGTAGCGGCGCTTCACGACCTCGTAGAAGCCGCCGCTGTGGACCATCCACAGCTCGCCCGCCACATCGCCTTCACGCTTCCGCGACGGCGGCGCGAGGCTGCTGTCGAGCCACATGAAGAGGAACGAGTCGCCGATCCACATGATGGCGGCGATCACGTGGGTGCACCGCGCGAGGAGGTTCAGCCATTCGAGCGCGAGGGCGAGCATGAGGGCGGCGGCAGCATACAAGAAACCGCTTGTCCCGTGCCGCCGGACGGTCCAGAATCGAATGGCACGACCATCGGTCATAGAGGTCGCCCGGGCGAAATGAAGTGAGCCGGTTCTTCCCGGCTCCAAAGGGAGGCCTCATTTCCGGACATCGGCTGTCGCGCCGTCCTGGCGCTGCCGGTTCGTCACGCAGGGCGCGGCCCCCGTGCCGCAAGCCCCGTCCACCCGCCGTCGGTAGGGCCGCTGCGCTTCTCGTGCTCGCCATCGCCCCGCACCCGGTGCACGCAGCTGCGATCACGCGCTGGACGCAGGACGGCGTCGCCTTCTGCAC
>VBOS01000303.1 GCA_005893185.1 Candidatus Eiseniibacteriota bacterium | reverse complement strand
CGGAGGCTGCGGGCGTGGCATCCGACGTGGAGGTGCTGTCCCCGCAAACTCGGGATCGCCCGCTCCGTGCTTTGCGAGAGCTCGCCGCCTGCTTCCGCTTGCGACCGCTCCGCACCGCGATTTACGTGGCGCGCGTGGCCGTCTCTGGGCATCCGCTGCGCAGCATGCGCCGGGTGCGGGAGGCAGCGCGCCTGGCGTGCTGCCTGCGGCGCGATCGCATCGCGCACGTGCACGCGGCCTGGGCCCACACTCCGGCAACCGTTGTGCGCATGGCCTGCCGGATCGCCGGGATTCCGTGGAGCATGAGCGCGCACGCGAAGGACATCCACCTCACCGACCCCCGCCCGCTGGCCCGCAAGGTCCAAGCTGCGCGCTTCACGGTTGCGTGCTCCGCGGCCCATCGGGAGCTGCTGGCCAGCCTCGAGATTCCGGAAGCGGACGGGGTGCGGCGCTCCAAGGTCAAGCTGGTGCATCACGGCGTGGACACGCGCTACTTCGCGCCCGCCCTCGAGCACCCTACCTGCGGGGCGGCGCCCGAGGTCCCGCTCATCCTCTCGGTCGGAAGGCTGGTGCCGAAGAAGGGATTCCCGGTGCTGCTCGAGGCGGCGTCGCGGCTCGCGGCGCGCAGGGTCGACTTCCGACTCGAGATCGTCGGTGGGGGACCCGAGCACAAGCGTCTCGATGCCCTCGTCGCGTCCCTCGGCATCGGCGACCGCGTGGTCCTGAGCGGCATGGCCGTGCGAGATGAGGTCCGCGCCGCCTATCGCCGCGCGAGCTGCTTCGTGCTGGCGTGCCAGATCGGCGAGGACGGCGACCGCGACGGCATTCCGAACACGCTGGCGGAGGCGATGGCGTGCGGTCTGCCGGTGGTCGCAACCCGGCTGCCCGGCATCGAGGAGGTCGTCCGCGACGGCGTCACGGGAATCCTGGTTCCGCCCCAGGATCCGGCCGCCCTGGCCTGCGCGCTGGTGCAGATCCTCGAACATCCGGAACGCGCCCGCGCCATCGGAGCGAAGGCCCGCGAGTGGGTGGCCGAGCATTTCGACGGGCGCGCCAACGGCGACCGGCGTGCCCGGCGTCTCGGCCGCGCGCTCGGGATCGAGCGCGTGCTCTACGTCTCGGCCGATCGGGGCGTACCGGTCCGGGGTCACAAGGGTGCATCGGTCCACGTGCGATCGGTGGTGGCCGCCCTGGCGCGAGCGGGCGTCGAAACGCGGATCGTGACGGCGTGCGGCGGTCCGGGCGATGGGCCTGCCCCCGATGCGCCGATGATCGAGGCCCGCTGCGGCCGCGCCGGTCGAGCAGTTGTGCGTCTCATGGCCCGCCTCACAGGTGGTGGAGAGGACCTGCAACGCGCGCTGCTGCGCCTGCTCGACAACCTGTGGCTCTATGCATCTGCCCGCCGACTGCACGCCACCTGGGTGCCCGATCTCGTCTACGAGCGCTATGCCCTCACGGCCGTGGCCGGCTCGTGGCTGGCGAGACATTGGCGCGTGCCGCTCATCCTGGAGGTCAATGCGCCGCTGGCGGACGAGGAGCAGGCATTCCGCGGGCTGAGGCTTCGGGCACTGACTCGCTGGATCGAGGCCCGGTTGCTGCGACGCGCGGATCGGGTCGTGGTCGTCTCGCGGGCGCTGCGCGACTGGGTGCTGCGTCACGGCGTGTCTCCCGAGCGCATCATCGTCCTTCCCAACGCGGCGGACCGATCCGCCTCCGGCTCCGCCGATGCAGCTCGCGCCATCCGGGACGGCGCGGGGCTCGACGGTCACTTCGTGGTTGGTTTTTGCGGCAGCCTCAAGCCCTGGCACGGCGTCGTTCGCCTGCTGGATGCCGCCGCCCTCGCCGCCCCGGCCGCGCCGAGCCTCCGCCTGCTGATCGTGGGCGACGGGCCGGAGCGGGCGGCGCTCGAGCGCCGTGCGGTCGACCTCGGCATCCGCGATCGCGTGTGCTTCACGGGGGCCGTGCCCCACCACCGCGTGCCCGATCACCTGGCCGCATGCGACGTGCTGGCCGCTCCCTACGAGTCGATGGACGGCTTCTACTTCTCGCCGCTCAAGCTGGCGGAATATCTGCAGACCGGCCGCCCGGTGCTCGCATCGGCAGTGGGGGAGATCCCGCAGCTCGTGGAGGGCGCGGCCCATGTGACGCTGCTCCCGCCCGGCGACCCCGAAAGCATCGCCCGGGAGATCGTGCGCCACGCTCGCGGCGGCCCGGTCGCACCGCGCACAGGCGGGAAGCTGCCGACCTGGACCTGGGACGACGTCGTGGACCGGATCCTCGAGGCCGGCGAGAGGGCGCGACGCGCCCGCTGGGGCTGGAGCGAGCCGACCGCTTCCGGCCCGGCTGCCGCGGTCCCGCGTGCCACCGAAGCAGCCGAGGAGGTGCGGGCGTGAGCCGGCGCATGGAACTCGTCTTCGGTCCGCTCCTGCGCGGCTTCCGCGAGACGCGTCAGTTCGGCCGCATCCTGGTGCGGTTTCGACCCTATCTCCGAACGCAGTACCACCGGCTCGCCCTGGCGATGGGAGCGACGATCGGCTACACGATCGTGACGCTGCTCGAGCCCTGGCCGCTGCAGATCCTGTTCGATGCTGTGCTGCTCAAGCGCAAGCTGCGGGTGAGCCTTCCGGGAGTGAATCTCGCGTTCCTCACGCGGCTCGATCCTCATGTTCTGCTCGTGTGGACGGTGCT
>VBOS01000301.1 GCA_005893185.1 Candidatus Eiseniibacteriota bacterium | reverse complement strand
CGTTCGGGCTCCAGCGCCCGGGGAGTGGGACGCTCGCGAGATCGCCAACTGCGTAGACGTCGGGCGCCGCGCCCGGATGCTTCACCGCCAGCGTCGCGGGATCGACGGCAATCCAGCCTCCGGGCTCGGCGAGCCCCGCATCCACCGCCACGCGCGGCGCCCGGTGAGGCGGCACGGCGATCAGCAGCTCGTACTCGACCTCGGTCTCGTCCTCGAAGCGGACCACGCCGCGCGAGCCCTCGACGGCCGTCGCCTTCATCCCGGGATGGAATCCGATCCCGCGAGCTGCGAGCTCGGAGACGATGGTCTTCCCCATCTCGGGCCCAGCAGTCGGCATGGGGGCTTTCTCCACCGTCCACACGTCGAGCTTCGCGCGCACCCCGCGACGCTCGAGCGCAGCGTGGAGCATCATCGCGGCCTCGTAAGGGGCGGGCGGACACTTGAAGGGCGTGCGTGGGATGAGCAGCATGATGCGGCCGCCATCGAAGCGCCCGAGGGCTGCGCGCAGTCGCACCGCCCCGTCGAGCGTGTAGAAGGTCTGCGCGGCCTGCTCGAGCCCCGGCACCGCCGCGAGATCGAGCTCTGCGCCGAGCGCGAGCACGAGCTGATCCGCTGCGAGCGTGCCGCTCGTGGTGCGCGCCTCGCGCCGCGCGGCGTCGATCGAGCGCACATCTTCCTCGATCCGCGTGACGCTCGTGGGCAGCAGCCGCGCGCGCTCGCACACCGCCTCCTCCGCGCGCCGCTCCCCGAGCATGACCCAGGTCTTGGCGGCGCCCACCAGGAAATCCCGCGAGCGATCCACGAGCAGGATGCGGTGCGAGCGGGGGGCGCGCGCGGCGAGCGCACGTGCGCACGCGAGCCCGCCGAACCCGCCGCCCAGGATGAGAGTCGTGCTCATCCGCCGCCCGGCGGGCGCTCATCCACCCGCTTGAACATGTTGAGGTATTTCCCGCAGGGCAGGAGCAACGAAACCTGCACGTAGCCGGAACGCAGCAGCGGGCTCGTGAAGATGTCCAGCTCGCGCCGGAAAGCCGGGATCGGGCCTTGGCGCGGCTCGTCCGTCACATCGACGTTGCCCAGCAGCAGGTAGTCGGGCCGCCGCGACAGGATGTAGGCGCCGTCGTGCTTCTCGTGCCCGGCCAGGCCCTGGGTGAAGGCCATCTTCCGGTGCGCGATGTGGCGATCGGTGATGCCGAGGATGTCGTACGACAAGAAGCCCGTCCGATACGGGATGTAGCCGACCGGGGAAAGAGCGATGGTGGTCGCAGCGGGCAGCGAACGCGCGAGCCCTTCCGCCGCCAGCCGCCAGCGGCCGAGGTTGTAAAGGCTCATGTGCGCCGTCACGATCCGCCTTTGCTGGCCGACGAACGACGGGACGAGCGAGAGGATCGCGAGGAGCGCGATGGCAGCCACTCGCCGCCCCCGAGATGCGCTCGCAGGCGCCATCAGCGCCGTGGCTCCACATGCGATCACGATCGGGAGGATCGGCGCGAACATCCGAAACATTCCCAGCTCGTCACCGCCGATCACGAGCACGTAGGCGATCCACGCCCCGATCGCCACCAGGGAGCGCCGCCACTCGCTCGATCGCCACAGCCACCGACCCCAGCCGGGAGCGGCCAGTTCCGGCAGCAGCACCCACGGCAGCACGAACGCCGGCAGGAACGAAGCCGCGTAGGGAATCCCGGTGCGCAACTGTCCTCTGATGTCGCCGGTCTTCGCGAAGAATGTGTTGGGCAACCACTCCCCGTACGTGGCGTGACGCCACAGCAAGTGAGCCGCCGCGCCCGCCGCCACGATCGCGAGCCCGAGCCAGCGCCGTGGGCCCGCCGCCGGTGCGAGCGTGGCCCAAGCGGCGAAGCAGAGCCCCAATGCGATCCCTTCGGGACGCGTGAGCGTCAGGAGCACCCCCAGAATACCAGCCGCCACCGAACGCCGCTCGAGCGCGGCGCGCCAGGCCAGAACCGTGAGCAAGCCGAAGAGCGGAGTCTCGAGACCTCCCAAGCTCCAGCACGCGATCGGTCCCGAAGCCGCGACGAGCCACATCGCCGCGCTGCCACCACCGGGCGTGGCCCCCCCCGCACCTCGGCGCATCTTCCGATCCGCCGCAAGATCGGCGTCCGAGGCCAGACGCCGTGCCAGCGCGGGCAGCAGCAGAGCCATGACCGCTGCCGAGAGAAATCCCATGATGCGGGCCCACAAGAGCGGCTCCATGCCGGCCGCCATGCCGGCTGCCGACAGCAACACCCACAGCAGGTTGGAATATCCCTCGACCGCATCCCCGGGGTTGAACACCAGCCCGTGCCCGGCAATCAGGTTGCGCGCGTAGCGAAAGGAGATCCATGCGTCGTCGACGGCAAAGTGGAACGAGAGCGCGTGGACCAGCAGCAGACCCAAGGCCAGCGCCGCTCCGACCCCGAGCGCTGGCTTCACCGAATGCGCACCACTGCGCGGCCCGAGATCCGTCACGTGCGCTCGTGGGCTCGCGGCTCTAGCGGACGACCGCCACCCGGCAGGATGCGTGCCGCGCGCCCTGCGCCAGGCGGAGCACGTACACGCCGGCCGGGAGCTCGCGGCTTCCGCCCAGCGTGACGACGCGGCTCCCGGGCCGCGGGGATTCGATCGTTCGGCCTTCCACCCGGCGGCCGACCAGGTCGAAGAGTTCGAGCGCGGCCGGCTGGCTGTCGCCGAGCGAGAACGACACCGCCAGCGGTCCGGCAGCCGGATTCGGATACACGCCGGCCAAGCCGAAGCGGCTCTCCACCGGCACCGTCACCCACACCTCGCCGGCTGCGATCTCAAAGGCTTCGGACGGCAACCCGAGTCGGTAGCCGTAGCGGCCGTCGGTGACATCCCTGTCCTCGTAGCTCACGATCCCGGCGCCATCCGGCAAGCGCGTAGCGACCGGTCCCCAGGCCCCCATCTCTCGCGCGCGTTGGATCGTCACCGGCCCTCCTGTTTCGCTCACCAGCCAGCGTACGCTCACGCGGCCCGGCTCGGCCTCGGCGCTCACGAGCGAGGCCAGCACCGGTGTGGCCGAGGTCGCGGTCAGCACCACGCTGGTATCCGTGTAGGCCACGTCGATGTTCTCGCTCACCGTATCGAACACATCATGGAGCGGGTGAGCCACCAGCACCTCGAACGTCTGCCCGATCAATGGCCGGTAGCCGTTCACGAGCTTCCAATCGAGCGAGCCGCCCAGCGTGGCC
>VBOS01000300.1 GCA_005893185.1 Candidatus Eiseniibacteriota bacterium | reverse complement strand
CCTACGAAGTCAACTGCCCGACGCCAGCGCTCCTCTCCCTGTTCCGGGCGGCGCCGCTCGTGAGCGGGGTCGAGCTGCGGTGGCAGTTTGGCGAGGCCGGCCACTTCACGGACTCGTGGATCGAGCGCGCGGCTGCCGCCGAAGGCCCCTGGTCGGCGATCGAGCTGGGCAGGCGCCAGGAAGGCGAAATGACGGTGGCCGTGGATCGGGCGGCGGTGGCCGGTACCACGTACTGGTACCGCCTGGTGGCTCGTCGGCCGGGCGGGGCGACAGACCTGTTCGGCCCGCTCAAGGCGACCGCGGGAAGCATGGCGCTGCGCTCCGAGCTCGGGCCGGTCCGACCGACTCCGGGCAGCGGCAACTTCCAGGTGGACTTCACCGTCCCCCGTCCGTCGAACGTGCGGGTCAGCGTCCTGGACATCCAGGGCCGCGAGGTCGCGCTGCTCTACAACGGAATGCACGGCCCCGGCGTGTACCAGGCGGTCTGGACGGGCGAGACCCCGAAGGGCTTGGCGCCCGTGGGCATGTATTTCGTGCGCTACAAGGCTCCGGACAAGGTGCTCTACAGCCGCCTGGTTCTATCGCGATAGGACCGAGTGGATCGCGGGGCCCGGGCAGCGGGCTCTGCTCATGGGAAGGGCCGGCGCGTGGCGCCGGCCCTTCCGGCTCTCCGGCTCCAAGCCCGCCAACCCTGGAGCCCTCTGCCGCGTAGAATGGCCGCATGCTCGGCCCTCCACCCAACCCTACCCGCCCCTCGGAGCTCAAAGCCTCTGACATGAGGCGGACGCCGCTCTCTACCGCGGACGACCGGAGCCTGGCCGATGCGGTGGCGGGGACCGGCGACGAGCGAGCTTTTCGCGAGCTGTATCGGCGCCACACCCCGGCGCTCTACCAGCTCGTGTTGCGCATGCTGGGCGGCGTCGCCGTCGATGCCGAGGACGTGGTGCAGGAGGCCTGGATCCGCGCGGTGCGCCAGCTTTCGAAGTTCCGCTGGGAGTCGAGCCTGCGCACGTGGCTCACGGCGATCGGACTCAACCTGGCGCGCGAGACGCTGCGGAAGCGGGCGCGCACCCGCACCGAGGAGATCGACGACCGCCTGGAGTTGAGCGCCCGGCCGGTACGCGATGCCGAGCGCATCGACCTCGAGCGCGCGATCGCGCGGCTCCCCAACGGCTACCGCACGGTGCTCGTGCTCCACGACGTCCAGGGATTCACGCACGAGGAAATCAGCCGGCAGCTGCAGATCGCGGTGGGCACATCGAAGAGTCAGCTCTTCGACGCGCGCCGCGCGGTCCGCAGCCTGCTGCAATCGCAATCGGAGGCAAGCCATGCATGACGAAGAACTGACGCCGGCGGAGCGCGCGGCGATGGATGCGCTGCCGCGCGAGCGCCCGCCGGACCGCGCGCTGGAAGAGCGCACCGTGCGCGCGCTGCGCGCCCAGGGATTGCTCGAGCGCCCCACCGTGCTGCGCCTCGCCCTGCCGGCCACCGGCTGGCTCGCGGCCGCTGCGGCCGCGGTCGTGCTGTTCGCGGGCGGCTTCGTGCTGGGCGCGTGGCTCGAGTCGCGGCACACCACCCAGGTGGTGCTCGACATGCACCAGCGCGACGCAGCCGATGCGGCCGCCATGGTGCAACGCACCGGCTCGGCCTACGTCTCGGCCCTCTCCACGCTCGCCGCATTCGCCGAGAAGGCGCGCCCGCAGGAGCTGGCGCCGGCCCGCGAGGCGGCGGTCAACGCGCTCCACGCCGCCGCCAACCAGATGGTGCGGCTGGTGCCCGAGGAGCCGGTGGCGGTGAACATCCTGCAGGGCATGGCACGGGCCGCGCACGGCGACAGCCTGGAGACGGCGGCGGCCGAGCCGCGGCGCGTCGTGTGGTTCTGAGATGCGCACCGACCGCATGAAGGAGCGTGCCGCGATGAAGCGCCTCTCGCACGCGACGCTCGCGGCCGTGATGCTCGCATCCTGTCTCGCTCCGGCCTGCGCAACGGGCGCTGCCGACGGCGCACGGGAGCCGTGCGCCGGCAAAGCGCAGCGCATCGGCGATCTCGGGATCGTCTCGCTCGACTGCGACTGCGTCTACAGCAGCCGCTCCCATTCGACCGACGGCCGCCTCACGCTCGTCCGTCGCTGGACCTTCCGCTCCGAGCCCAAGGTGGGCGAGATCCGCGCCGACGGCCCAGCGGCCGGCAGGGTCCGCGAGGGCGACGTCATCACGGCGATCGACGGAGCGCTCATCACGACCCGCGAGGGCGCGCGCCGGTTCGCCGAGGTGGCGCCGGGCGCGACGATCACGCTCACCGTGCGCCGCGAGGGCCGCGAGATCCCGGTGCGGATCGCGGCGGCGGCGGTGTGTCCCGAGTCGGCGGAGTGGCCTGCGGCCGGCCTCCTGGTCATGACGCCGTCGCAGCCGCCGGCGCCCGAGATGCCCGGGCTCGCGCCCTCGCGGACGCCCGACGGTCCCGCTAGACCTGAGGTCGCGCAGGTCCCGGAGGCGCAGCAAGCGTCGGAGGCCGCGCGCGAGGCCGCGCGCGAAGCTGAGCGCGAGGCGGAGCGAAGCGCCCGGCGCATCGCGAGCCTGCCGAAGCCCGCGATCTCGACCGCGGATGCGCTGCCGCGGGGCTGGTCGGGCTTCGGGCTCACATGCCGGAATTGCGGTGGCCGGCCGGGGGACGACGGCGAGCCGCCTGTGTGGGAGTTCGGGACGCTGCCGACCATCTACTTCCTCGATCCCGGCAGCCCGGCGGCGCGCGCCGGGATCCAGATCGGCGACGTCCTCACCCACCTCGACGGCGTCTCGCTCCTCACGGAAGAGGGCGGCCGCCGCTTCGGCGCGCTCAAGCCGGCGCAGAGCGTGCGCTGGACGATCCGCCGTGGGGGTCGGGTGCTCACGGCGACGATGGTCCCAGCTCAGCGCCCGGAGCAGCTCCCGCTCGCCGAGCTGCAGGCGAAGCTGCAGGCGCTCAGCGAGAACCGCGATGCGCTGCGCATGAGCAGCGAGATGCAGCGCATGGCGCGGGAGATGGCACACTCCAGCCTCCGGATGTCGCGCGAGGCCTCGCGCGACCGGCTTCGTTACGCCGGCGCCGTGGGCGGCTCCGAGGTGGAGGTGCGCGGCCTCGAGAACGTGGTCGTGGACGACAGCGGAGACGAGATCGTGATCACCACCCGCGACGCGACCATCCGCATCAGGAAGGCGGCGACCACCGCCCCGCACCCGACGCCACGCGCGGGCGGCTCGCGGTAGCTCGCGGCGAGCTACGCCGGAAGGTTCTGCTGGCGGAGCAGCTCCTGCATGAGCTTGGCGTTGCGCGCCGCCTGTCCGGCATGGCAGTTGTTGAAGAACAGGTACGTGCGGCGCGCCTGCTGCGCGAGCCCCGCGATCTTGCCGAGCCACTCCTTGAGCTCGGCCTCGCTGTAGTCGTAGTCGTAGCGGTCGCCTGTGGCGCGCGTGCCGCCACCCGCAGCGCGTCCATCGAGATCCGGCGCAGAAGCGTGGTCCCGGCTCCACCAGTTCCGCGCGTTGCGGCCGTGAAAGCGAACGTAGGCGTCTTCCGTCGTGAGCATCGTCACGGGCGGGAGCAGTCCCGCCAGTTGGGGTTCGTCCACCACGCAGTAGCCCATGCGGTGGGCGCGCAGCGATGGCTCGAGCTGGGGCGTGAGCCACGAGTCGTGGCGGAACTCCACGAACAAAGGCTCTCCGGGAAGCAGACCGCGCAGGGTCTCGAGATGGCGGCGGTTCGCGTCCGTGCGCTTGAAGCCCCACGGAAACTGCGCGAGCAGGCCGTCGTACTTCTCGGCGCGCTTGAGCGGCTCGAGCGCCGCGAGGAATTCGTGATAGAGGGCGGGGTCGCGTGAGGCCTGGTGCGTCATCGCCTGGTTGAGCTTGACGACGAAGCGAAAGCCGGGGGGTGTCTTTCGCTCCATCTGATCGAGCACGCGCGGGTGCGGGATGCGGTAGTAGGTGGAGTTCACCTCGACGGTGTCGAAGTGCTCCGCGTAGAAGGAGAGAAAATCGCCCGAACGCATGCCCTCGGGATAGAAGGGGCCGACCCAGTCGGCGAAGGAGTAGCCCGAAGTTCCGACCAGGATGTGGTGCTCGCCGCCCACCGGCCCGTCCTCAGGGCTCATGGAGGATCGCCGGAATCCCGGCCGCGTCGTGCCGAGCGGCCCGGGCGCGCGGCCGGGGCGCCAAGACTCGCGTCCGGTTTCCTGGAAACGGGAGTTCGAGCCTGCGGCATCCCGAAGGGAACGTGCGAGAGCCGGCGCCGGTGGACGAGGGTCCCGAGCGGAACCACGCTCGCTTCGCCGAGCCGATCGCGCACGCGGTCGAGCGCTTCGCGAAGCCGCTGTGAGCGGTCCTCGCTCGCGAACAGCTCGCTCTGCTTCGCCTCTCCCGAGCGCGCGAGCTCTGAGACGCTGACTCCCAGGAGACGCACGGCAGCACCGTTCCAGTTCGCGTTCAGGAGGGTGCGCGTGACGGGATAGATACGTTCGGCCTCGGCGGTGAAATCTGGGAGCACGCGCTGGCGCAGAACGGTCACGAAGCGGTGGTCGCGGAGCTTGAGGGTGACGGTGCGGCCGACATAGCCCTCCCCCCGCATGCGGCGCGCCACCTGGTCGCTGAGCCTCAGCAGCGTGCCCTCAAGCGACGCGCGATCGTCGCAGTCTTCGGCGAGCGTGACCTCGTGGCCCATGGACTTCGCATCCAGGCCGCGATGATAGGGTACGAGCGGGGTGTCGTCCTCACCCCACGCGCACTCGCGGAGCTGCGGGCCGATGATGCCGAACTCGGATTTTAGAAGGGGTACAGGGGCGCGGGCCAGATCGCCGACGGTCTTGATCCCGAGTGACCGCATGCGCTCGGCGAGCTTGGGTCCCACGCCCCACATGGTCTGGATGTCCCGCGGCCAGAACACATCCCGGAAGCCTTCTGGATCGAGTGCTGTGAGCCCGCGCGGCTTCTCCACTCCCGATGCCATCTTGGCCACCAGCTTGTTGGGCCCGACGCCGATCGATGCGCCGAGCCCGAAGCGGAGATCGATCTCGCGCTGGATCGCGCGTGCGATTTCCGCTGCGCGCTCGAGCGTTGGCGCTTCGGGCCCGAGCCCCACGAACGCCTCGTCCACGCTGAATGGCTCGACGTCGGGCGAATAGCGCGTGTAGAGGTCGAGTAGCTGGAGCGAGAGACCCACGTACTTCGCGGGATCGCCTTCGACGTACTCGGCATCCGGGCACAGCCGTCGCGCCTCCTGCAGCCGCATGCCGGCCCGCACACCCGAGGGCCGCGCCTCGTAGGAGGCGGCGGTCACAACTCCGCGCCGGCCCGGATCGCCGCACACGATCACGGGCTTCCCGCGGAGATGAGGATGGTGCGCCTGCTCCACCGAAGCGAAGAAGGCGTCCATGTCCACGAGCAGGATCATCATGTCATCGTCCCTGTCCCCGGCTCCGCCCGGTCCACGCTCGGGAAAGAATCCAGCTCGCGCTTCTCGGGTCGTAGCACAGCTCGTAGCTCTCCCCGGCCGCGCTTTCGACTGCGAAGTAGCGCAGCACCGTCTGTCCTTCGCGTCGGCTCCACTGGCCGGTCACCTTTCTCACTCGGACCACTCTCCCCTGCCAGCGGAAGCGCAGTGGCTGGATCCGGCCCTCCAGAAACGCTCCGATCACGTCGATCGGATCGCTCAGCGATTCGAACACGTTGTTCCCTGGCACCATCGCGTAGTCTACTGCACAAAGGTGCAGTAGAAAAGGGGAGCCCGGGAAAGCTCGAAGACATGGCATCCCTCTTGCGGCCACCATCTTGGGGTGCCATCGAGGACGAATAGCTGTGCTCTGTAAGCCGTAATCATCCATCGTCTTGACACGCACCTCACAAACCGTTCTGCGCCAATCCACTCGGACTGGTGGGTCAGCCAACTCATTTGGCCGGTCCGCTGCGAACTCATCCGGTGCCACTCTGGCGCTGGCGATCCTGCTCTCCGGACGGGCACCCGAGGCTGCAGCGGCCGGCACGTTTTACGTCGACAGCCAGAACCCGGCCGCCTCCGATGCCAACCCTGGAACGGCCGCGCTCCCGTACAAGTCCATCTCGGCGGCCGCCGCCGGCCACAACGGGCCGGGCACTTCGATCCTCGTGAGCCCCGGCACCTACCGCGAGACGGTCACCGTGCCCGCATCAGGCGACTCCACTCTTCCCTTCGCGCTCCTTGCCACGGGTCCCGGCGTCGTCGTCGACGGCGCAGACGACTTCTCGGGAGCTGCGAAGTGGACGCTCGCTTCGGGCACCGTCTACCTCGCCGCCACCGTGACCTGGAGCCCGCTCCAGGTGTTCGTGGACGGCGCCCGCCTCACGCCTTCCACCGCCGGGCCCGCTGCGCTTCCCGCCAACAGCTTCCAGTACGTCGCGGGCGCCGGCCTCTACGTGAACCTGGGCGGAGCGAATCCCGGCTCCCG
>VBOS01000299.1 GCA_005893185.1 Candidatus Eiseniibacteriota bacterium | reverse complement strand
TCGCGCAAGTACGGCATTCACGTCGCGGGCGGGGCGTTCAACCTGATCGAGAAGAACACGGTCTCCGACCACCAGTTCCACGCCATCGGCCTCGTGAGCGGCGCAACGGGCGCCACCGTCCAGGACAACGAGTGCTTCCGCAACGCCGATCCCGCCGTGCGCGTCGCCAACGGCATCTATGTGAACGCCGCCACCGGCAGTCTCCTCCGCCGCAACCGTTGCCACGACGACCAGGACTCGGGCGTGAATCTCGGCTCCGCCTCCGACAACACCCTCGAGATCGAGAACGTCTCGTGGAACAACGGCGACCGCGGGTTCGACCATCTCGATTCGAAAGGCGCTGTGATGGTCGGCTGCGTGGCTTACGGGAACACCAACGACGGCTTCTCCTTCGACGGCGCATCGACCAGCGGCCAGCTCTACGACTGCATCGGCGCCAGCAACGGGCTCGCGACCGGACGCTACGATCTGTGGGTGAGC
>VBOS01000302.1 GCA_005893185.1 Candidatus Eiseniibacteriota bacterium | reverse complement strand
ATCCACGAGCACGACCCCGGCGCCACGCGCCTTCGCCGCCTCGAGCCCGTCGTGCACGACCGCCGCGGGATCGCTCCCGGCGCGGGCGCTCACCATCTGCACGCCGGCACGCGCGGCCCAGGCTTCGAGCTGCTCCGGGGCAGCTGCGCGAAACGTGTCGGCCGCGACCAGCAGCGTCTGCCGGCCCTGCCGCGCGAAGTGAGCCGCCAGCTTCCCCGCGAGCGTGGTCTTGCCCGAACCGTTGACGCCCACCAGCAGCAGCACCCAGGGCCCGGCTCCGGGGCCGGGGCCGGGCTCGAGCGGCGGCCCTGGAACGTCGAGCAGATCGGCCGCGCTCTGCTCGAGCGCCTCGCGGAGATTCAGCTCGCGATAGCGGCGCACGCGTTCCTGCGCGAGCCCGATCAGGCGCTGGGCGGTCTCGGGTCCGACATCGGCGAGGAGGAGCGCGTCCTCGAGACGCTGGAGCTCACCCTCGTCCGGCGCGCCTGCGCGTCCGAGCACGGAATCGAGCGCCTGCCCGACGTGCTCCCGCGTCCGCTTCAGCCCCTGCCGGAGCTTGCTCCAGAGATCCATGGCGTGGGGCGCAAGCGGGACCCCCCTCTCACCCCACCCCGACTTCCTGCAGCTCCCGCGAAGCGCCCTGGCCGTTCGAGCTGGATTCGAAGCGCACCGAGACCAGCTTCGAAACGCCCAGCTCCTCCATGGTCACGCCGTAGAGGCTGCCCGCCGCCTCCATCGTCCGCTTGTTGTGCGTGATCACGATGAACTGGGTCTTCGCGCTGAAGCGCTCCAGCATGCTGAGGAAACGGTCCACGTTGGCATCGTCGAGCGGCGCGTCGACCTCGTCCAGGAGGCAGAACGGCGAGGGCTTCACCAGGTAGATCGCGAAGAGCAGCGCGATCGCCGTCAGCGCCCGCTCGCCACCCGACATGAGGCTGATGCTCTGCAGGTGCTTGCCGCGGGGCTTGGCCGCGATCTCGATCTCGCACTCCAGCGGATCCTCTCCCACCATGCGCAGCTCCGCGTCCCCACCCTCGAACAACGTCTTGAAGATGTCGCGAAAATGCTCCTGGACCTTGACGAAGGTCTCGGAAAACAGCTGGCTCGCCGTGACGTTGATCTTCTCGATTGCCTCGAGCAGCTGGACGCGGGCGCTCGTGAGGTCGCTCCGCTGCTGGACCAGAAAGCTGTGCCGTTCCTTCTTCTTGGTGTACTCCTCGAGCGCCAGCAGGTTGACCGCGCCCAGCGTCTGCAGCTTCTGGCGCGCCTCCTCGAGCTGCCGGCGCACCGCAGCATCGTCGAACCCCGCCTCCGGCGGTTCCGGCGTCCAGGACTCCGGGTCCATCTGGTATTCGCTTCGCAGGCGCTCGAACGTGCGGTCCAGCTCGCCGCGCGCCTGCACGCGCGCCAGCTCGAGCTGGTGCAGCAGCTCGGCCAGCTCGGTGTGCTCGAAACGCCTGCCGCGCGCCTCCTCCTCCGCCGCCTGCACGGCCGTGCGCAGAGCGGCGAAGCCCTTCTGCAGCTCGACGACGCGCTCGCGCTGGCTCGACTCGCCCTCGAGCAGGCCGGTGAGCCCCGCTGAGAGCCCGGAGATCTCGGCTTCGATTTCCTCGATCTGCGAGTGTGAAGCGCCCCGCTCCGCTGCGCGTGCCGAGAGCCCTGCCTCCAGCTCGCGCCGGGTCTGCTCTGCGCGCGCCCACTCCGCCTGCCACTCGCCCTCATCGCGCGAAAGCGCGAGCAGCTTCTCGCGCGCCTCCTGGGCCCGTTTCGATCCCGTATCCCGCCGGGACTCCAGCGCGTTCACGGCGCCGTCCAGATCGGCCAGCTGCGCGCGGGCCTGATCGAGCTCCCGCTGGAAGGCGGCCAGCTCTTCCTCCGCCTGCTGCAGCGCGCGCGCCAGCGTCTCGAGCTCGGCTTCGACCGCCGCCACCTCGCGTCCGCGGTCCTCTGACTCCGCCACCGCCCACTGGCTCTCGCGCTCCGCCGCCTCGCGCTCGCGGACCAGCGCCTCGAGCGCCACGCGCCGCAATTCGACCTCGGCCTCAGCCGCCGCGCGGTCGGCGAGCAGCCGCGCTCGCCCGCTCTCGAGCGCCAGCAGCTCGCGCTCCTGGGCCTCGATCGCGAGCGTCTCGTCAGCGAGCTGCCCGCTCAAGTCCCGGATCTCCATCTCGCGGTGGAGCAGACCGCTCAAGCTCTTGGCCGATCCCGCGCGCACCCGGCCGCGCTCCCACACCTCGCCGTCCAGGCTCACGAAGCGCAGTCCGCCCTCGGCCCCGGCCGCGAGCCGTGATGCGGTCTCGCGGTTCAACACGACAACGACCGAGCCCAGCAGGCGCTCGACCAGCGGGCGGAACCGATCGCCGCAGCGCACAACTTCGGAGGCTCGGCCCACGACCCCCTCGCCCTCCGGAATCGCGGGCGGGGCCACGGGGGCGAGGCTCGCGAGGTCCACGAGCGTGGCGCGGCCCAAGTCGAGCCCGCGCAGCCGCTCGAGAGCGCGGGTGAGCGCCGCCCGATCCTCGACCAGCACGAACGCCGACGCCTCGCCGAGCGAGGCCTCCAGCGCGTCGAGGTAGAGCGCCGGAACCTCGAGCACGTCGGCCACCACCCCGAGCACTCCCGCCGGCCGGCGCCCCGCGCCCATCAGCGCCTTCACGCCTTCGGAGACGCCTTCGAACTCGCGCTTGAGCTCGAGCAGCGTCTTGAGGCGCGACTCGGCAGCTGCCGCCACCTCCCGCCGCTTGGCCAGCGCCGCCGCGCTCTCGCGCACGCTCGCGGCGAGCGCCTCGATGCTGGCCGCGACCTCGGAGACCGTGCGCTCGGCCTCCTCGCGCTCGACCTCCAGATCGCGCCGACCCGCAACCCCCGCCTCGAGCCGCCGGCCGAGATCCGCCACCCGCGACTCCAGCTCCGCGCGGCGCGCCGCCGCAGCGTCGCGGCGCTCGGCAAGCGAGCTCTGGCGCTCGCGGATCCGCTCGCATGCGCCGCGCTTCTCGCCCTCGGTCGAGAACAGATCGAGCGAGAGCTGCTTGCGCTCCGTGGCCAGGTCTCTCCGGCCGCGCAGCTCAGCATCGACCGCCGCCAGATCGTGCTCCGCCGCCTCCGCTGCGTTCTGCGCAGCGTCGCGCTCAGCCGCCAGCGCCGTGCGGCGTTCCACGGCCTCGCGCTCGCGACCCACGGTCTCCTGCATGCGCTCGCGCATGGCCGCGGCCTCGGCCGCTGCCTCGCGGTCGCGCAGGCCACCCTGGGCGGTTGTGAGCTCGCGCTCCAGCTCGAGCAGGGCGAGCTTCTGGTCGTTGAGGCCGGCTTCCAGCGCGCCCAGCGCAGCGGCAACGCCCTCGCGCCGCACCGTCTCCTCCTGCCACTGGTCGCGGGATTCGATCTCGCGACGGCGCAGAGCTTCGACGTGGCCCGCCGTGAGCTCGAGGTCGAGGTCGCGCACCTCTTCGCGCAGGCGCTGGTGGCGGCGCGCCTTCGCCACCTGGCGCGCGAGCGCGCGCAGCTCGCGCTCGATCTCGAACACGATGTCGTTGAGTCGCGTGAGATCGCCCTCGGTCGCTTCCAGCTTGGCGAGCGCCTCCTTCTTGCGCGCCTTGTACTTGGTGATTCCGGAGGCCTCCTCGAACAGGAAGCGCCTGTGCCCCGAGTTGTCCGAGAGCACGTGATCCACCATCTGGCGCTCGATCACCGAGTAGGCGTGGCTGCCCATGCCGGTGTCGAAGAACAGGTCCCGGATGTCCTTGAGCCGGCAAGGGGTCTTGTTCAGGAAGTACTCGCTCATGCCGGAGCGGAACACGCGGCGCGAGATCGTGACCTCGGAGTACTCGGTCGGCAGGACCCCGCGATCGTTCCGCAGGGTGATATGGACCTCGGCCAGTCCCAGGGGCTTGCGCTTGGGCGACCCGCTGAAGATCACGTCTTCCATCGAGTCGCCGCGCAGCTGGCGCGCGCTCTGCTCGCCCATCACCCAGCGGATCGCGTCCGAGACGTTGGTCTTGCCGCAGCCGTTCGGGCCGATGACGCCCGTGATCCCGCCGCCGAAGAGGATCTCGGTCTTGTCCACGAACGATTTGAAGCCCTGGAGCTCGAGCTTTTCCAGAAACATCCTTGTCCCCTTCTCGCTCTGCGCCTGCGGGGAGTCGAAGCCGCGAACTGCGCAATCGAGGCGAAGCAGGTCCGGGATCGTGGTGTCGTTCCGTGCGAGCGATGTCCCGAACGCCGGCCACGGCAACGGCGCGTGCAATCCCTTGTACGCTCCCCGGCCCGCGGCGTACGCGAGACGGGTCCCTCCGATGCGATGTCGACAGCCGGCAAAGCTGAAGGTTAGCGGCTGCGGGCCCCGCGGTCAACGCGAGAATGCGCCACGCCGGCTCGGGAATCAGGCCGGCGCCTGAGAGCGCGGGCCCCACGCCTGAGCGAGCGCTTCCGCAGCTTCTTCGATCTCGGCCT